>JAHECE010000040.1 GCA_024641895.1 Actinomycetales bacterium | reverse complement strand
CCTCGAGTAGGGCGGGCCCGCGCCCTGCTCGAGACCGCCGGTTCAGGGTCGCGCGGCGAACCGCTCCAGCAACGTCGTGTCGCCGCAGACGATGAGCAGGTCGGCCGGGTCGATCCGGGTCTCATCGGTGGCGTAGACGAAGGGCTGCCCCGGTGGCTTCACGCCGATCACGGTGATGCCGTACCGCCGCGTGATCCGCGACTCCCCGACGGTGAAGCCCTGCACCTCGCGCGGCGGGCGCATCTTGACGATGGTGAAGTCGTCCTCGAACTCGATGTAGTCGAGCATCTTGCCCGAGACGAGGTGCGCGACCCGCTCGCCGGCGTCGAACTCCGGGTACACGACGTGGTGCGCGCCGATCCGCTGAAGGATGCGCCCGTGCTCGGCCGAGATGGCCTTGGCCCAGATCTGCGGCGTGCCGAGGTCCACCAGGTTGCCGGTGATCAGCACGCTGCCCTCGAGCGCGGTGCCGACGCCGACGACGGCGACCTCGAAGTCCCGGGCACCCAGCTGTTCCAGGGCCTCGGGGTTGGTCGCATCCGCCTCGATGAGCGGGATGCGGCCGGACCACTTCTGGACGAGCTCGGGATCCCGCTCGACCGCTAGGACGTCTCGACCCAGCCGGTCGAGCGTGCTGGCGAGGGAGGACCCGAAGCGACCCAGGCCGATGACCAGGACCGCGGAGGTCGCCTTCTCGTTCTTGTCAACCAATGATCGGCCCTTCCTCAGGCTGACGGATCACCCTGCGCCGGCTACGGACTGCCAGGGCTGCTGCGACGGTCATGGTGCCGGTTCTTCCCGCGAACATGAGCGCGGAGAGAAGATACTTCGCCTCGTCCGGGAGGGCAGGGGTGATCCCCGTGCTCAGGCCGCAGGTGGCGAAGGCGGAGATCACCTCGAAGAGGATGACGTCGAGGCGAAGGTCCGTCATCGAGAGGAGGGCGAGCGACGCGACGAGGATGGTCGTGGCGCCGATGAAGGTCACGGCGACCGCGAGCCTGAGCGACTCGGGCGGGATCCTGCGACCGAAGGCGTCGACGTCGCGATCACCGCGGGCCTCGGCGCCGATCGCCAGGAGCATCACTGCAAGGGTCGTGACCTTGATGCCGCCGGCCGTGGAGGCGCTGCCGCCGCCGACGAACATCAGGGCGTCCTGGAGCAACCAGGTGGCCTCCCTCATCTCGCCGACGTCGACCGTCGCGAAGCCGCTCGACCGCGGCGTGATGCCCGCCATGAGGGCGGCGAGGAGCCGGTCGGGGATCGGGAGCGCGCCGAACGTCCGTGGGTTCAGCCACTCGAGGGCGCCGATCAGCACGGTGCCCATCGCGGCGAGGGCGAGCGAGGTCGTCACGGTGAGCTTGGCGTGCAGGTTCCATCGCGAGGGCTTGCGCCACTTCTGGGCGAGCACCAGGATGACGGGGAAGCCGAGGGCGCCGATGAAGGCGCCGATGATCACCGGGAAGTTGACCCACGGGTCACCCACGTACGGGTGCAGGCCGCCGGGGGTGTTCACGAAGCCGGCGTTGTTGAAGATCGAGACGGCGTAGAACGTGGCGTTCCACAACGCCTCGGCGGCGCCCTGGCCGAGGGCGAGGAACCGGGGGAACAGGGCCAGCGCGAGGATGCTCTCGACCACGAACGAGGTGATGACGACCGCGCGGACCAGCGAACCGACCTCGCCGAGCCTGGTCGTCTTGGTCTCGGAGGCGGTCAGGAGCCGCTGGGTGAGCCCGAGGCGGCGGGACACGGCGAGGCCGAGGATGGAGGCCAGCGTCATCACGCCGAAGCCCCCGACCTGGATTCCCGCCAGGATCACCCCGTGCCCGAAACGGGACCAGTAGGCGGCGGTGTCGACGACCGTCAGCCCGGTGATGCACACCGACGACGTCGCAGTGAACAGGGCGTCGACGAGAGGCGCTCGGTCGCCTCGAGCCGTGGCTGCCGGCAGGCTGAGCAGCAGCGTGACGAGCGCGACGACACCGGCGAAGACCGTGAGCGCGAGGCGGGCGGGGTGCCGGCGGGCGATGGCGTCGAGCCCGTCCCGGGCGAGCTCGAGGACGCCTCTCTGCGCCACGTCCTCCCACCCCGCTCCCGTGTCTCCGGTGCGCTCGTGTGCGCGCGCACCAGCGTCCCACGCACATGTGGCCTGCGGGCCGAGCCAGGCACGTTCGCCTGCGGCGTGCCCCCGCCGCAGGGGCCGCTGGGCTGCCGGTCCGGTCCGGGCCCGCCGACGCCCGGACCGGGGCGGGGCTACGGTGAGCCATGGCTGAGCGACCTCACCTGGCGTGGTCTCCCGACCTCACCGCCTACGACTTCGGAGCGGGCCATCCCTTGGCCCCGGTGCGGCTCCGGCTCACCGTCGAGCTCCTCGAGGCGCTCGGGCTGCTCGACGAGCAGGTCGACGTCGTCGCGCCCGACGTCGCGAACGACGACACCCTCGCCCTGGTCCACGACCGCTCCTACATCGCCGCCGTCCGGGCAGCGAGCCGGGCGGCCGAGGGCTTCGAGGACCGTGCCCACGGTCTCGGGACGCCGGACAACCCCGTGTTCCGCGGGATGCACGACGCGTCTGCCCGGATCGTCGGCGCGACGGTCGGCGCCGCGCGCGCCGTCTGGTCGGGTCCGCCGCGGCACGCGGTCAGCCTCGCCGGTGGCCTCCACCACGCGATGGCGGACCACGCCGCAGGGTTCTGCGTCTACAACGACGTCGCCGTCGCGATCCAGTGGCTGCTGCACGCGGGCGCGCAGCGGATCGCCTACGTCGACATCGATGCCCATCACGGGGACGGCGTCGAACGGGCGTTCTGGACCGACCCGAGGGTCTTGACCATCTCGATCCACCAGAGCGGCGCCACGATCTTCCCCGGCACCGGCTTTCCCTCTGACGTCGGCGGCGGACCGGGCCTCGGCTCCGCCGTCAACGTGGCGCTCCCGCCCGGCACGGGCGACGCGGGCTGGCTCCGGGCGCTCGACGCCGTCGTGGCACCCCTCGTGGCCGAGTTCGCCCCCGAGGTCCTGGTGAGCCAGCACGGTTGCGACTCCCATCGTTCCGACCCGCTCACCGACCTCGCCGTGACCGTGGACGGGATGCGGGCTGCCGCCGTCACGGTCGGCCGGCTGGCTCGTGACCATGCCGGCGGCCGATGGCTCGCGACCGGCGGCGGGGGCTATGCACTGGCCGACGTCGTGCCACGAGCGTGGGCACACCTCGTGGCGGTCGCCTGGGGGCGGCCGCTGGCGCCGGGGACGGCGGTGCCGCCGCGATGGCGGCGCGCGGTCGAGGAGCTCGGGTTCACCGCGCCGACCGTGATGTCCGATGGTGGCGACTCCCACTTCTCGCCCTGGTCGGCAGGCTATGACCCGGACAGCGCCGTCGATCGCGCGATCATGGCGACGCGCTCGGCGATCTTCCCTCTGCACGGGCTTGACCCGTACAGTTCTTAGGGGCTGAGGGCTCCATGAGGCCAGGTAGCGACGGAGAGGCGGACCGGCGATGGGCGACCAGCGTTTCGCGCCGCCCCGTTTCCTGACCGTCGCCGAGGTCGCGGAGGCCGCCCGCGTGTCCCGGATGACGGTGTATCGGATGGTGCACTCCGGAGAGCTGCCGGCCGTGCGCGTGGGGAGGTCGTTCCGGGTCCCGGAGTCCGTGGTCGAGCAGCTGCTCTCCGGCGCTGTGCCGGTCGAGGGCGAGACGGGGGACCTCGGCGGTCGGCAGAGCGGAGCAGGCGGCTAGACTGCCCCGTCGTCCAATAACGGCACGCCCCGGACAGGGGCGCCGCCGGCAAACATCCTGTGAGGTCTCGTGGGCTCGGTCATCAAGAAGCGTCGCAAGCGGATGGCGAAGAAGAAGCACCGCAAGCTGCTGCGCAAGACGCGCCACCAGCGCCGAAACAAGAAGTAGTCCGAGCTCCGGCGGCGGTGGCGGGCTCAGGATGCTCCGACCGGAGCGGACCGCCCGTCGCCGAGGCCTTTCAGCCGAGGCCTTTCAGCCGGGGGCTGACTCCGGCGAGCCGGGTTGTGATGCGGGGCGCGCGATCCGTGTTCCCCGCGCGCTGCGCCTGAGAGCGCGAGCCGGATCAGGCGCCGTTCGCGCGACGCCGCATGGATCGCAGGACTATCGCGAAGGCCCAGGCGGCGCCCGCCGTGCCGGCGGTGCTGCCGACCTTGCGGCCCATCGTCGAGCGCTTGCGCCGGAAGTCGCGAACCGGCCAGCCGACCTCCGCGCAGTGGCGGCGCAGCCGTGGCTCGGGGTTGATCGCGCAGGGGTGGCCGACCTCGTCGAGGATCGGGATGTCGTTGACCGAGTCGCCGTAGGCATAGCAGCAGGCAAGGTCGAGCCCTTCGCGCTCGGCGATCTCCTTCGCTGCCGCGGCCTTGGTGGCGCCGTGCATCATCGGCCCGGCGAGGCGACCCGTGTAGAAGCCGTCGCGCTCCTCCGCCACCGTGCCGACGGCGCCCGTGGCGCCGAGGCGGTGCGCGATGAGCCGGCCGATCTCCTCCGGGCTGGCGGTGATCAGCCACACCTGGTGACCGGACTGGATGTGCTCCTCGAGCAGCCGACGCGTTCCTGGGAACACCTTGCTCGCCAGGACTCCCTCGTAGACGTCCTCGGCGATCGCAATCATCTCTGCCACCGAGCGCCCGCGGATGATGCCCAGGGCACGGTCACGGACCACTGCCAGCTGGGCCTTCTTCTCGCCCTGCAGGAAGTAGTCCGCCAGGTGTCGCGCGAAGAAGAGGATGTCGCCGACGCCGAAGAAGCCGCGTTGGTGCAGCTCCCGCACGAGGTGGTAGGCGCTGACGCCGCGGATCAGCGTGTTGTCGACGTCGAAGAACGCGGCCGCGCTCGTGGCCGGGCCCGGCGGCACGGCGACGGCGGAGTCGAGCGGCACGGCATCACCCTAGCTGCCGGTCCTAGTCTTGCCGCCATGAGTGAGCACACGTCGGAGCGGGAATCCGAGGAGCCGGTGCGGATCCAGATCCTCGGACGCGCGGGCTGCCACCTGTGTGACGTGGCGCGCGACGTCGTCGAGCTCGTGGCGGCCGAGACCGGGACGGGGTTCGTCGAGGTGGACATCGATGCCGACCCTTGGCTCAAGGCGCGCTACGGCGACTACGTGCCCGTCGTGCTCGTGGACGGCGTGGAGCACAGCCACTGGCGCGTGGACGCGGCCCGGCTGCGCGCGTCGCTGGGCTGACGTTCGCCGCGCAGCCGGTCGACCGCCGAGACGGCAGAAGGGTGAGAGGCCGGGCGCCGCGGCGGGCCCGGCCTCCCACCCTTCCGGTGGAGGCTGGTTCGACCCGCTCAGGCCTGCTTGACCGCGCTGATCTCGAGACCGATCTTCGCCTTGTCGCCGACGAGGAAGCCGCCGGCCTCGAGCGCGACGTTCCAGGTCAGGCCGAAGTCCTTGCGGCTGATCTCGGTCTCGGCGCTGAAGCCGACGCGCTCCAGGCCGTACGGGTCGGTGGCAGAGCCGTTGTAGTCCACCTCGAGGTCCACGGGCTTGGTGACGCCGTTGATCGTGAGGTCACCGGCGAGGACCAGGTTGTTGCCGTCCGACCTCACGGCGTTGCTGGTGAAGCTCCACTCGGGGCGCTCGTCGACGGCGAAGAAGTCGGCGGAACGCAGGTGGCCGTCGCGCTTGGCGTCGCCGGTGTCGACGCTGCTGGCGACGATGGTGGCCTGCGCGGAGGAGTCGGCGAGGTTCTCACCGATGACGATCGCACCGGCGAACTCGCGGAACTGGCCACGGACCTTGGCGATGCCGGCGTGCCGAACGCTGAAGGACACCTCGGAGTGCGAGGCGTCGATGGTGTAGGTGCCGGTGGGGATCGTGCTCATCGGGACTCCTTGGGGAGAGTGGTTGACAGTTCAGTTGAACCTTCAGTTGATATTTGTAGCACATATCGTCACGATGGGACAGAGCCGGGCGGGGCCGCGGTGATGAAGACGGGCGGTCGGCATCGGTGTTCCGAGATCGAGTCCCAGGTCGGACGCGGATCGGGGGGTATCCTTGGGGGCGGCGAACTGGGTCTGGTGGCCTCCGGCAGGCCACGGGTGAGACGGGCAGCGAGGCGCAGGGCCCGAGATGAGGAGGTGCGAGGTGGGCGAGCGGCACGCGTTCGACTCCGACCAGCGCACGGCCTGGCGTGCCTACGTGCGCGGGTCCGCACTGCTTCGTGAGGCCCTCAACCGAGACATCGAGGCCCAGTCAGGGATGTCGCTCAACGAGTACGAGGTGCTCGAGCGACTCGCGGAGGCGCCGGGCGGGTCCGTGCGGATGGCCGCGCTCGCCGACGGCCTCGTGCACTCGCGGAGCCGGCTGACGCACACGGTGCATCGGATGGAGTCCCGCGGGCTCGTCGAGCGGCGCGCCTGCGAGGCGGACGGCCGGGGCGTCTACTGCGTGATCACGCCACTGGGCGAGGAGACGTACGATGCGGCCGAGCCCGGTCACGCCGCGTCGGTGCAGGCCTACGTGCTCGACAGGCTCACGCCGGACGAGCTCGACGTGCTGGGCCGAGTGATGGGCCGGATCGCCGCCGACCTCTCGGGCGAGGGCACGCCACGGGCCGGCTACCTCGCCGAGCGCGTCGGCTGACCGCCGCCCTTCGCTGGACGGCGCCCTTCGCTGGACGGCGCCCTGACCGGCCTCCGGAAGCATCGCGGCGCGGGCGAGCGCGCGAGCACCACGCCGCGTTTGCGAGACTGTGCCCATGTCGACCGATCAGAGCCCGTCCGAACCGCTGACACGCGTTCACCTCGTCAGGCACGGACTGGTCCACAACCCCGAGGGCGTGCTCTACGGCCGCATCCCCGGCTTCCGGCTCGCGGAGGCGGGCGAGCGCATGGCTGAACGCGTTGCGGACTACTTCGTCGGACGGGGCGATGCGGCGCAGCCGCGCAGCGACGTCGCCGTCGTGACCGCGTCACCGCTCGAGCGGGCCCAGCAGACTGCGGCTCCGATCGGGGCCGCCTTCGGCCTCGATGTCGGCACCGATGTCGACCTCATCGAGGCCGAGAACCACTTCGAAGGTCTCACCATCGGGCATGGCAAGGGCAGCCTCCTGCGCCCGGAGCACTGGCTCTACCTCCGCAACCCCCTCCGGCCCTCCTGGGGCGAGCCCTACCGGGCGCAGGTCGACCGGATGGTCCGGGCCGTCCGCGCCGCCCGCGCCGCGGCCGAGGGCCGCGAGGCGGTGCTCGTCTCGCACCAGCTGCCGATCTGGGTGACCAGGCTGCACCTCGAGCGTCGGCGGCTCGCGCACGACCCGCGCCGTCGGGAGTGCACGCTCGCCTCCGTCACGACCCTGACGTTCGAAGGCGCCACCCTGGCGGGCGTCTCCTACTCCGAGCCGGCGCTCGACCTGCTGCCGACCGGGCCGGTCGTGCCTGGCGCATGAGCCGGGCACTGCCCGGAGGTGGCGGGGGTGCGATCGCCCGCCGCGTCGCGACCGTGCTCGTCGTCGTCGCCTTCCTGGGCGCCTGCGTCGGGCCGGGGCTCGGAGCGAGCGGCGGGTCCGGCGTCGCCAACCCCGGCTACGTCTCAGGCGACGGCACGGTGACGCAGTGGGCGCCCGACGGGCGGGGGGAGCCGGTCGACCTGGTCGGGGTCACCTACGACGGGACCTCGGTCGACCTCGCGCAATGGCGGGGCGACGTCGTCGTCGTCAACTTCTGGTACGCCGCCTGCCCGCCCTGCCGCGCCGAGGCGCCGGACCTCGTCGCCGTCGCCGACGAGTACGCCGACCGTGGCGTGCGCTTCCTCGGCGTGAACAGCACCGACGACGCGGGCGCCGCTGCGGCCTTCGAGCGCACCTTCGAGGTGCCCTACGCGAGCATCGACGACGCGGGCGGCGCGGGTGTCGCCGCGATGCAGGGGGCCGTCCCCTTGCGCGCCGTGCCGACTACGGTGGTGATCGACGAGCAAGGGCGGATCGCGGCCCGCGTCCTGGGCCGGACGGACCGTTCCACCCTTGGCGCCCTCGTCGACGACGCTCTCGGACCTGACGCGTCCGCCGACCCCACGGCCGTCGTCGAGGACCGCGCGTGAGCGGGGCGCCCGGATGACGGGGTGGCTCGATCAGCTCGCCGCGGCCTTCCAGGAGGCCGTGCTGTCGGGTCCGATGCTCGCTGCGCTCCCCGTGGCGCTCGTGGCCGGCCTCGTCTCGTTCGCCTCGCCGTGCGTCCTGCCACTCGTGCCGGGGTATCTCGGCTACGTCGGCGGGATGACCGGGGTCGACCTGGGTGACGCCCCGCGGGGCCGGCTCCTGGCCGGCGTCCTCCTGTTCGTGGCCGGTTTCAGCGCGGTGTTCGTCGCACTGTCGGTCGCCTTCGGCTGGCTGGGCATCGCCCTGCTTGCCTGGCAGGACCTGATCACCCGGGCGCTCGGACTCGTCGTCGTGCTGATGGGGCTCGCGTTCATCGGCTGGGTGCCCTTTCTCCAGCGAGAGCGGCGGCTCCACGTGAGCCCGCACTCAGGGCTGTGGGGTGCGCCCGTCCTCGGAGTCGTCTTCGGTCTCGGCTGGGCACCGTGCATGGGCCCGACCCTTGCCGCCGTCCTCTCCCTGGCGTGGGGAGGAGCCGACCCCGCCCGCGGCGCCGTGCTCGCACTTGCCTACAGCGCCGGCCTCGGGGTGCCGTTCGTGCTGGTCGCGCTCGCGTTCCGGCGATCGGCGCGGGCCCTCGGCTTCCTGCGCCGGCATCGGCTCGCGATCATGCGCCTCGGCGGCGTGGTTCTCGTGCTGGTCGGGCTCGCCCTGGTCACCGGACTCTGGGGCCGGTGGATCGCTGAGCTGCAGGGTCTTGTCGACGGATTCGTGACGGTGGTCTGACGCCATGGGTCAGGACGACGCCGCGCGCCGCGACAGGCATGCCAGGCGCGCCGCCGCCGCCGCGGTGGCCGTTGACGCGCAGCCCGGTCGCGGTCCCTATCGTCCCGCAGGGCTCGACGACGCCTTCCGCGCGGCGGGCGGGCCGACCGAGGAGCCGCCGGTGCAGCCCGCTCTGGGCGTCGTGGGCTGGATCCGGTGGGTCTGGCGCCAGCTCACCAGCATGCGGGTCGCGCTGCTCCTGCTCATGCTGCTGGCCGTCGCCGCCCTGCCGGGATCCCTGTTCCCGCAGCGGCCGCAGGCGCCCGAGAGGGTGGTCCGGTACCTCGAGGACAACCCGGCGCTGGGGCCGTGGCTGGACCGGCTCGGCTTCTTCGACGTCTACGCCTCGGTCTGGTTCTCTGCGATCTACCTGCTGCTGTTCATCTCGCTGGTCGGCTGCATCCTGCCCCGTGCCGCCGCGCACCTGCGAGCCCTGCGGGCGGACCCGCCGCGGGTACCACGCTCGTTCGACCGGTTCGCCGTGCGGGCCGAGGCTGTCGTCGAGACGACTCCGGACGAGGCGCGGCGGGCGGCCCTGCGGGCGCTTCGCGGCCGGTACCGGGCACGGGTGGGCGAGGAGGATGCCCCGGGCGGCGACGTCCGCACCCTGACGGTCCGCGCCGAGCGCGGATATCTCCGGGAGACCGGAAACCTCGTCTTCCACCTCGCGCTCGTCGGCGTCCTCGTCGGCGTCGCCCTCGGCGGTCTCTTCGGCTACCGGGGTCAGGTGCTCGTCATCGAGGGCCGTGGCTTCGCGAACGCCGTCGTTGCCTACGACTCCTTCGACGCCGGGGTGTGGTTCCGGGACGAGGCCCTCGAGCCCTTCACCCTCGCGCTCGAGCAGTTCGGGGCCGAGTTCGACCCCCTCACGCTGCGGCCCCGTGACTTCGCCGCGGCCGTGACCGTCACGGAGGCCGGCGAGGTGGAGCGGGACGCGGTCATCAAGGTCAACAGTCCGCTGCGCGTCGGTGGGGCGCGCATCTACCTGGTCGGCAACGGCTACGCACCGACCGTCACGGTGCGCGACGGCTCGGGCGAGGTCGCGTTCGCCGGGTCCGTCCCGTTCCTGCCGCAGGACGGCGTGTACACGTCCCGCGGCGTGATCAAGGTGCCGGACGTCTCGGCGGGCGGGCCTCAGCTCGGGTTCGTCGGCTTCCTCCTTCCGACGGCGGTCCTCGACGGCCAGGACGCCCGCTCGGTCTTCCCGCAGCCCCTCAACCCGGTGCTCGTGCTCACGGCGTACGCCGGTGACCTCGGCCTCGACGACGGCGTGCCGCAGAACGTCTACGAGCTCGACACCTCGGCCATGGGTCTCGTCGCGTCCGACGGCGTGGTGGACCCGCGCCGGCCGACGGATGCCGAACCGCTCACGCTGCTGCTCGAACCCGGCCAGACGGTCGAGCTGCCCGACGGGCTCGGCAGCATCACGTTCGACGCCCTACCGCGGTTCGCGGCGCTCGACCTGCGGCACGATCCCATGATCGGTGCCGTCCTGATCTTCGCGCTGCTGGCGATCGCGGGCCTCGGCACCTCGCTGTTCGTACCCCGGCGCCGGATGTGGGTGCGGCTGACGCCCGGTCCGGACGGACGTACAGTGGTCGCCGCAGCGGCCCTGGCGCGCGGAGAGGACCCGGGCCTGCGCCTGGACCTCGACCGCGTGGTCGACGCGGTCAGGCTGACCTCCCGGGAGAACACGTGAGCACTGCCCAGCTCGGCGCCCTGAGCACCGCGATGATCTATGCCGCGATGGCGGCGTACGCCGTCGCCCTGGTCTCGTTCGCCATCGACATCTCGGCGCTCGGCGACCGCGGCCCGCTGCACCGCCGACGCCGCGCGGCCGCAGTCGGCATGAGCACGACCGTGCTGGCCGCGGTGTTCCACACCGCCGGCGTCGCGCTGCGCGGACTGGCCGCCGGGCGGGTGCCGTGGGCGAACATGTACGAGTTCTGCCTGGTCTTCTCGCTGGTGGCGGTCCTCGTGTTCCTCGCGTTCTCCCGGGGTCGCGACATCCGCTACCTCGGCAGCCTCGTCGTGGGCCCGGCCCTCCTCGCGCTCGGGCTGGCCGTGACCGTCTTCTTCGTGGCGGCTGACGGCGTCCAGCCGGCGCTGCAGAGCTACTGGCTGGTCATCCACGTCTCGGTGGCGACGATCGCAGTCGGCGTCCTGACGGTCGGCGCGGCCTTCTCGGTCCTCCAGCTCCTGCGGGCGCGCGGGGACGGCGGCCCGCAGGCCGAGCGGTCGGCCGTGCCCGTGGGTCCCGGCGGCGGCCTTGCAGAGGTCGACGCCCAGGTCGGCGAGGGTGCTCCGGTGCTCGTGGACTCCGGCGCGCTGCCCGTTGTCACCGACCCTGAGCCCGACGGCGGCGGGCGGGCCCGGGGCGCCCTCGGCGGCGCGATCGAGCGGATCCGACAGGCGCTGCCGTCAGCTCCCGAGCTGGAGCGGCTCGCCTACCGGCTCAACGCCGTGGGCTTCGTCCTCTGGACCTTCACGCTCGTGGCGGGTGCCATCTGGGCCGAGGCAGCCTGGGGGCGGTACTGGGGCTGGGACCCGAAGGAGGTCTGGACCTTCGTGATCTGGGTCGTCTACGCGGGCTACCTGCACGCCCGAGGGACGAGGGGCTGGTCCGGCACGCGCGCCGCCGCCTTCTCGCTCGTCGGGTACGGATGCATCCTGCTCAACTTCTTCGCGGTGAACCTGGTGCTCACCGGGTTGCACTCCTACAGCGGGCTCTGAGCGCGCCTGGGTGCCGTCTCCGAGACCGCTGGGACCTTGCCGCGGCCGGCTCAACCGCCCGAGCACACGAGGAATCGCTGCGCTCGCTAGCGCGGGTCCTGCTGCTCTCTGCCGCTGCCGTCGTCCGGCCTCGGGTCGGGTTCGGCGTCGGGCGCCGTCGGGTGCTGCGGTGCGGCGCCCGGTTCGGGAGCCGGGCGCTGATCGGCCCGGTGCTCTCCGCCCGGCACCCCGGCATCGGGCCCCTCGGCGGCCCGGGGCGTCTCGGGTTGTTCGCTGCCCTGAGAGCCCGATCCCGCGGACTTCCTGGCTCCACCCGCGGACTTGCGTTCCGCGGCGCGCCGCTTCCGGTCGAGCTCGGCGAGGAAGGCGGGGTCGTCGTCGGGTGCGACGGGACGGCCAGGCCGCCGGCCAGGGTTGGGGTCGGGTCCGCGGCGAGGCGAGCCGGGCGACCGGCGGCCCCGCGTCTGGATGAGGGCGATCAGGAGGTAGACCGCGACCCCGATTGCCGCAAAGTAGATCACCAGTCGCACCCGGACAGACTACGTGGCCACCGAGGAGTCTGCCGCCGCCCGGCGTCGGCCGGGGCCGGGTCGTTAGGCTGACCTGGTGCGACTGTTCCTGTACTCGGTGCTGCGCCTCGTGCTGCTGGCCTTCTTCGTCGGGCTCGGCTACGTGCTCGGGCTGCGAGGGCTGCTTCTGGCCGTCGTGGCTGTCGTGCTGGCGGCCGCGGCCTCTTACCTGGTCCTCAGCGGTCCTCGCAACGCCGCTGTCGACGAGCTGGCCGCGGGCGTGGCCAGGCGGCGGACCGGTCGCACCGGCGACGCCGATGCCGAGGCGGAGGACGCGGCCGACGACGCCGCACGGCAGGCGCGCAGCGATGCCGCCGAGCC
Source organism: Actinomycetales bacterium (assembly GCA_024641895.1). Lineage (GTDB taxonomy): Bacteria > Actinomycetota > Actinomycetes > Actinomycetales > JAHECE01 > JAHECE01. The sequence continues at coordinate 1,691 of JAHECE010000040.1, read as the reverse complement.
GGACGACGCCCTACAGGGCGAGCGCGACGCCCAGGATCAGACCGTAGGACAGCTCGAGCAGCCCGGTGTCCCGCAGGACGCCGACGAGCTCCCGCCCGGACGCGGGGCCGAGCACGGTCCGGGAGAGCCGCCAGGCGGGGACCGCTAGCACCAGGGTGGCGAGCGCCCACGGATGCACCGGGGCGACCGCCAGGGCGAGGGCGATCGGGAGGGCGACGAACGCGACGTAGGTGAGCCTCGCCCGCCGCTGCCCGAGCCGGACGGCGAGGGTGCGCTTGCCCGAGTCGACGTCCGTGGGGATGTCCCGGATGTTGTTCGCCATCAGCAGGGCGCAGGCGAGGAGTCCGATGCCGACCGCGCCCGACACCGCCGCCCACGAGATCCGCCCCGCCTGGGTGTAGGTGGTGCCGAGCACCGCCACCAGGCCGAAGAACGTGAAGACGGCGACCTCGCCGAGCCCGCGGTACCCGTACGGCGTCCGGCCGCCGGTGTAGCCCCAGGCCGCGGCGACGGCGACGGCACCGACGGCGGTGAGCCACCAGGCGCCCGAGACGGCGCACAGGGCCAGGCCGAACGCCCCGGCGAACGCGAATGACGCGAAGGCCGCCCGCTTCACGGCGCGCGGGCTCGCGACGCCGGAGCCCGTGAGCCGGAGCGGACCTGAGCGGACCCGGTCGGTGCCCTTGACGCCATCGGAGTAGTCGTTGGCGTAGTTCACGCCGACCTGGAGAGCGAGGGCGACTCCGGCAGCCAGGGCGGCCCGCACCAGGGACGATGCCTCGAGAGCGGCCGCGGCGCCGGTGCCGACGGCCACCGGTGCGAGTGCGGCGGGCAGCGTGCGGAGCCGGGCACCCTCGATCCACTGTGCGGTGGTTGCCATGGCGCTCCTTCGGAGCCGGGCGGGCTGCCCGGCGGACGGTGTCCGAAGGAGCCGTTACCGGGCGCTTCGGGGCTTGTGCTGCGCGGGCGAGCCGGGCCCGCCGAGGATATCCGCGGCAAGGCGCGCGGCGCCCGCCCGGTCCACCTTGCCGGGACCGATGAGCGGCAGCGCGGGGACGACGACGACCGACCGCGGGGCGTGGGCGCGACCCAGCCGAGCGGCGACGCTCTCGCGCAACGCCGCGACCTCCGGGGTGGGCCCGTCTGCTGCGGGGACGACGACGGCCGTGACGGCGGCCCCCCACTCCTCGTCCGGCAGCCCGACGACGACCGCTTCCGCGATGCCCGCCGAGCCCAGCAGGACCCGCTCGACCGGCCCGGGGTGCACCTTGATCCCGCCCGTGACGATGACCTGGTCGCGGCGGCCCAGCACCCGGACGTGGCCGGCGTCGTCGACCGTGCCGAGGTCCGGCGTGCGCAACCACCGCCGAGCTGCCCGCAGGGTGAAACCGCTGGCGTCCGGCCCGCCGCCGTCCGGCTCGTCGGAGTCGACGAGCCGGCCGTCCGGGGTGAGGTAGCCCGCGGCGAGCACGGGCCCGCTGATCTCGAGCCGACCGTCGATGGCGACGACCTCGACCCCGTCGAGCGGCGTGCCGTCGTAGACGCAGCCGCCACCGGTCTCGGTCATGCCATACGTCTCGACGAGGCGCAGGCCCGCCTCCCGCCCGCGGTCGAGAACGTCTCCCGGCGCGGCCGACCCGCCGACGAGGATCGCCTCGAGCGAGCCCAGAGCAGCCATCGCGAGGTCGTCC
>JAHECE010000247.1 GCA_024641895.1 Actinomycetales bacterium | reverse complement strand
GGCAGCGGCGCCGGCGGGCAGCAGGGCCGGGCGCCGGGCGACTGCACGGCGTGCACCGCGGCGGAGACGGGCGACCTCGACGTGGCACAGGCGGCCGACCTGTCCTTCATGGTCCAGGAGGAGAAGCTGGCCCACGACCTCTACGCCGCCTTCGCCGAGCAGTACGACGCCCGGATCTTCGAGCGGATCGCGTCGTCGGAGGCCCAGCACATGGCCGCCGTGCGCACTCTGCTGGAGCGGTACGGCCTCGAGGACCTCACCGCCACGCTCGACGCGGGTGAGTTCACCGACACCAGGCTGGCCGGGATGTACGACGACCTGCTCGCCCAGGGCGCGGCGTCGCTCGACGACGCGCTCGCGGTGGGTCGCGCCGTCGAGACCGACGACATCGCCGCGCTCGACAAGGCGCTCGACGGCCTCACTGCTCCCGACGCCGTCCAGGTCTACGAGAACCTGCGCGCCGCGAGCGTGCGGCACCTCGCGGCCTTCGGCGGCTGACGTCCGTCCGGCGCCGCTGCTCGGGCGCGGCTCCGGATCCGGAGCCGGAGCCGGAGCCGGAGCCGCGCTAGCCCGACCGCCGCCAGGTGGAGCCTCAGCCCAGGCGAGGTCACCGGGTGAGCCTGGGGAAGCCCTTCGCGGAGGCATAATTCGCCTGGCAGGAAGTGCCGACCGCGGGAGGACCGATGGAACGGCACGGCAACGATCCGCCGCCGAACCCTGCGCGCGGCACCGCCAACCTGCGACCCCCGATGGTGGAGCCTCCGCGCCGCCGGTTTCTCGACTCGCGGCGACGGCCTGGCATCCTCGCCATCGGGGGCTTCGCCGCCGCGATCGCAATCGGGACCGTTCTGCTGATGCTGCCCGTCTCCTCCGCGGGCGCCGTGGCTGCGACCTGGGTGGAGGCCCTGTTCACTGCGACGTCGGCCGTGTGCGTGACCGGGCTGATCGTGGTGGACACACCGACCTTCTGGTCGCCGTTCGGCCACGGGGTGATCCTCGCCCTCATCCAGCTCGGGGGGCTCGGGATCTTGGCTACCGCCTCACTCCTGGGCCTACTGATCTCGCGCCGGATGGGGCTGCACACGCGTCTGGTGGCCGCCGCGGAGACGCGCACGATCGACCTCGGTGACGTGCGGACGGCCGTCGTCGGCGTCCTCGCCGTGAGCGCGCTGGTCGAAGGCGTCGTCGCCGTCGTGGTCACGGCTCGCTTCATGACGACGTACGGCGAGCCGTTCGGCCGGGCAGCGTGGCTCGGCGTGTTCCACGGGGTATCCGCTTTCAACAACGCAGGCTTCGCCCTCTTCAGCGACAACCTCATCGGATTCGTCGCCGACCCCTGGATCTGCCTGCCGATCACGCTGGCGGTCATCGTGGGCGGTGTCGGCTTCCCCGTGATCAACGAGCTGCGGCACCGGCTGCGGCGCCCGTCGCGGTGGAGCCTGCACACCAAGATCACCCTCACGATGACGGGCCTGCTCGTCGCGATCGGGACGGCGCTCGTCACGGTTGCCGAGTGGGGAAATCCCAGCACGCTCGGACCGCTGGACGTTCCCGGCAAGCTGCTCGCCGGATTCGTCCAGGGCGTCATGCCGCGCACGGCGGGATTCAACAGCGTCGATATCGCCCAGATGAACTCCGGCACCTGGTTCGGCACCGACATCCTCATGTTCATCGGCGGCGGCAGCGCCGGCACTGCCGGCGGCATCAAGGTGACGACGGTGGCCGTGATCGTCATGGTCATGGTCTCCGAGCTGCGCGGGGACCCCGACGTGACGATCTTCGACCGGCGCGTCCTCGCCTTCGGGCAGCGCCAGGCGGTCTCGGTCGCGCTGCTCGGATTCATCGTCGTCGCACTCGGGACGCTGACGCTCGAGCTGACCACCACGCTGTCGCTCGGCGAGAGTCTCTACGAGGTCATCTCGGCCTTCTCGCTCGTCGGGCTGTCCACCGGGATCACGGCGCAGCTGCAGCCGTGGCAGCAGGTTCTGCTCGTGGCGCTGATGTTCATCGGGCGCCTCGGGCCGGTGACCTTCGCTTCCACGCTTGCGCTACGGCCGCGGGAGCGCGCGATCCACTACCCCGTGAGCCTGCCGATCATGGGTTGAGAGGGCCGGGCGGACGCCCGCTGTCGGCTCCGCAAGACCGACAGCGGGCCGCACGGACCTCGCACGCCTCGCCCGACCCACGACGACGCCGCGAGGCCGTGATGCACACTCGAACCATGAGCCTGGACCACCAACCCCTCGCCTTGCCCATGGCCCTTCGCGAGGAGGGCGGGGCTGCCGCCGTCGACCTCTTGCGCCGATACTTCGGCCCCGTGACCGCGGAGGGCTTTCCGGGGGCGCAGTTCGAGCGGCTCGGCGGCGGCGGCGACCGCCCCGCGGTCGCCCACACGATCACCTCGGAGGACCTGGTCGCCGTCGGGCTCCTCGGCATCGCCGTTCCGCCGCGGGCCGCGCTCGCAATCCTCGAGGACAGGCGCCTGGAGATCAGCGCCCTGCTGGCCGAGATCCCGACGGGCACGGACCTGGCCGACGTGGATCCGGCCGAGATCACCCGGGAGTGGCCGGCCTGGCAGCTGTGGGAGCTGCTGCACGGGCTCGACGGTATGGATGCCGTGGTCACCGGGACGCTGATCGCCCGGAAGAGGCCGCGGCTGATCCCGGTATTCGACGCCAAGGTCGAGGACCTGCTGATGCCGACGTCACTGCTCTGGGTGTCGCTCGCCGAGGCGCTGAGGGCCGATGGCGGCGCGCTCCAGGCGAGACTGCTCAAGCTGCGCGATGCTGCCGGCCTCGGTCCGGACATCTCGGCGCTGCGTGTGTTCGACGTCGTGGTGTGGATGATCGCGTCCGGGTACGGCGAGGGCGAGTAGGTCTCGAAGTCTCACTAGACTCGCGCTGCGCGGCGCGGCCTTCGGAGGTTGGTGCTGCCGCGCGCGGGCCTCTAGCTCAACTGGCAGAGCAGCGGACTTTTAATCCGCGGGTTGTGGGTTCGAGCCCCACGGGGCCCACGTTTTCGCAGGTGAGAGGCTTGTTCTGCCGGATCGTGAGGATCCGCGGCTGCAGGTCGGAGAATCCGCGGGTCGGTTGTCGGCCCCACACACGCCTGGTCTGAGTCGCCGCATGTCAGGAACGCCTGCACGCCTCGTGGGCGGTGGTCGTGGCCTTGGTCCCTGTGTCCGGTGGCAGCCTTCTGGCAGCCTTCCTATTCCGCGCCCGCACCTTCACGGCGTGTTCGAGGTGGGCGTGCGGTGGCCGTGTTTCCGCGGGATCATGCGGGGCGCGACTGGCACTGACACCATGGGACGGGCGGGGTACGTGATGGCTGGCAACGACCCGGACGTGAGTACGGCAGGCCCCGAGACGAGGGTGCGACCGGGTGCTCGCCCGGCGAGGGTGTTCATCTCCTACGCCCATGACGATGACGACCATGTGGAGTCGGTCCGCTCGTTCTGGGTCTTCCTGCGCAGCCTGGGCATCGATGCGGTGCTGGACGTGGTCGCGGCGCAGCGGCCGCAGGACTGGCCGATCTGGATGCTGCAGCAAGTCCGTGCTGCGGACTTCGTCCTGGTGGTGGCATCCCCTGCGTACAAGCGTCGGGCGGAGGGGGATGCCGGCCCGGGTGAGGGTGCCGGGGTGCAGTGGGAGGCCCGCCTCGTCCGCAACGAGGTCTACTCGGATCAAGAAGCAGCGGTGCTGCGCTTCCTGCCAGTCGTGCTGCCCGGCCGAACGAAGGACGAGATCCCGGTCT
>JAHECE010000246.1 GCA_024641895.1 Actinomycetales bacterium | reverse complement strand
ACCGGTCGGTGCACATCCCGAACTCGTCGCCCCACATCTGGGGCTCCAGGGCTACGGCGATGTTCCCCGCGTCGGTGAGTGCGTTCCAGTAGCCGCGCAGCTCCTCGGCGTCGTCTCCGCTGAGGCTGATGGCCATGGTGTTCCCGGGCTGGTAGGGCATGTCGGGTGGGGTGTCGGCCCCCATGATCGTGAAGCCGGCGTCGGTCGCGAGCATCGCGTGCATGATCTTCTCGGCCTGGCCGGGTCCGGTCATGCCGAAGTCGCCGAAGGTGCTGGTCGTGAGGGTGCCGCCGAAGACGTCGCGGTAGAACTCCATGGCCTCGCGGGCTTGGCCGTCGAAGCTGAGGTACGGGTTGAGGCGAGAAGCCATCGGATCTCCTGGAGGTAGTCGTCGACATGCCGGCGCCGAACCTGGTGTGGACGGGCCCGCTCGGGCCCGTCCACACCGGCGGTCCTACAGGTCGTTGATGATCGTGACGGCGTACAGGAACTCCGCGTGGTGGTGGCTGCCGCTGTCGCCGACGTGCGTGGTGTCATCGACGCTGAGGGTGATCACGAACGCGCACCGCTCTCCGCGAGCGAGCTTGCCGGCTGGCGCCGGGCCGGGCCCGGGGTGGTCGATCGCACCCACGATGTCCCAAGCCGCGAGCAACCCGTCCGGCGACGCCGGTAGCGCGGGCCACGCGTTGGGCACGCGCGTGTTGGGCGTGGCGCCCGGGATGCCGAACGACGTGGACTGGCCGTCCTTCTTGTAGGCCAACGAGTAGGACCCGAAGTTGTCGTTCGGGGCCTGCTGGGGTGCTGTGGCGACGATGGGCGGATCCCAGGCCACGCCGCGGATCTCGGCGTTCCCGCCCGCGTAGGTGCTGAGCAGGATGTCGCCGCAGCCAGCGATGCCGCCGATCGAGTTGATCGTCGCTGTCGGGTCCTGGTTGTCGATCCACACGACGACGCGGTCGACGGCGGCGACGGCCCCGGGGAAGCCGCCCGCCGGCAGCAGGCGGTCGCGGACCTCGAGCAGCACCACGTACCGGCCGTTGAGGGCCGGGCCCGAGTGCGTCGGCCAGCTGGTCCCCTTGACCTTCGGCACCTTGTAGCTGATCCCGGCGAAGGTGCAGTTGTTCTGGCCCCAGAGCGCGACCAGGTTGCCGTTGAGGATCGTGTTCGGCGTGATCGACCCGAAGCAGCCCGACTGCCAGGGGTGGGCCGGCACGTCCTCGTACGGGACCGGGATGATGAGGTTCGTCCCGCCGGGACTGCCTGCGTCGGCAGGGGTGGGCGGCGGCGACCCAGGGGGGGCGTCGAACCGCGCGAGAACGAACTGGCTCAGGATGCGGTCGCACCCGACCACGTACGCGCTGCCGTCGGCCGTGACGCTGCCGCCGATGGCGGTTTCGGGGACCAGCGTGCTGGCGTCGTTCACGTCCTTGATGAGCCGGACGGTGGTGCCGGGGTGGAAGGGATCCGCGGCCTCGAGCACCTCGACCTTCGCCACGGCGGTGATCTCCACCGCCTCGGTTCGGATCTCGAACGTCGCGGTGTCGGACACGGATCCACCGCCGCCGTCGAACACGTCGAGGTGGACCGTGAACGAGGTGATGCCTGGCGGCAGCAGGGTGACGTCGAGCCAGCCGAGCGTGCCGGCGGTGACGGGCGTGGTCGAGCTAGTGGTCCCGGGCGGCCGGCTGCAGTCCGGGTACACGACGGCGGTCTGCACCGGCGGGTTCGCGCCCCAGCTGTACCGCAGCGCGTAGTGGTCGAAGCCGGCTCCCGAGGCCGTGCCGCTGATCGTGACGCCGACCAGGGGGCCAGCCGCCGTCGAGCAGGCGGGCACCGCGGTCGCCTGGGCGCAGGCGCCGCCGGTCGGGTGGTCGATGCGCCCGATGAGCGGGCGGCACACGCAGATGCAGACCTGGCGGCAGTGCCAGGCGCACAGCCAGTGGCACAGCTGAATGCAGAACCGCTGGAGCCCGAGCTCGGTGATGAGTTCCGCGTAGGCGCGCTCGTCGGTCCGGTCGACGGCGTCGGCGAGCTTGCGGAGGGCCTCGGGCTGGTCGGCGAGCTTGCCAACAACGTGCGCGAACTCGTGCATCTCGTCGTCGGAGAAGTCGACGGCGACGTCGAGGAACCTGCGGCACAGCGTCACGCAGACCAGCACGCAGCGCCACGAGCACAGCCACCAGCAGATGCGGAAGCAGTCGCGGGACAGGCCCGCGCGGGTGATCACCTGCTGCAGGTCGTCGCAGCTGCCCGCGCGGGTCGCGACGATGGCGGCCTTCAGGGCGCGCGGGTCGGCGGCCAGACGGCGGACACCGTCTGCCGCCTCGATCAGCTCGCTTACGAGATCCGCGAGCTGGTCGTCCTGGCGACAGATGACCCGGCAGCGCAGCCGACAACGCACAGAGCAGACCCAGAAGCAGATGAGGTGCGCGAAGGCGGCTAGGTCGAGGACGTCGAGGACCTTCTTGAACTGGCGCGGGTTGCCACCGTCGATCGCCTCGATGATCCGCTTGAGCGCGCCGGTGTCGGCGGCCAGGCGGGCGGTCACGTCTGCCCACTCGCGGACGTCGGGCGTGAGGGTGTTCGGTGTGACCGGGCCCGCGAGCCGGAGGCAGACGCGGACGCATTCCTTGCTGCAGAACCAGTCGCACACGACCTCGCAGTGCTGCAGGACGCCGACGTGGTCCAGGGCGCCGGCGAACCCGGCCGGATCGAGTTGCCGGTGGGCACCGAGCGCGTTGAAGAAGTCGTCCTTGTTGCCGGCGAGGCGGCCCAGCGCCCCGGCAGCAGCGATCAGTTCCTCGTCGTTGTGTGGCATGAGCCTGCTCCCGTAGCCGTCGCGGCGCCCCTACGCGCCCCCTTGCCACTGCGCACTCTTGCGACGGGCCGTCACCTCGGCGTCACGACACCATCACGTGACGTGGCGCATGGGTCCGGATGGTCGGAGCGTGCCGCGTCAGCTGGGGGCCGCTGCCGCCCGACGCGCCTCGCCGCGCGTCACTTCCGCGCGCCGCGCCCAGCCCACGGCGGGTGAGCGCGAGGAACTGGTCCGGCCGCGACGGATTGCGTCGGCGATCTGCCGGTACGGCATCCTGCTGTGCCGCTCGAAGCCGGCGGCCTGGAGGTCCGCGGCGAGGGCGTCGTCGGCCTTCAGCAACGCAGTGCCGGCCAGGTCAAACTCGGGCCCCGGACCGGCCCGGGAAGCGGGCCGTGCCCACAATCTGCCCACACCGCCAGCGAAGAACCCGGGCAGCACAAGAGGCGCCCGTTCCGCGTTTCCGCAGATCAGGCGCCTCTTCTCACCGGTCGGGGTGGCGGGATTTGAACCCACGACCTCTTCGTCCCGAACTCTCGACGAGGTCCTGGTCAGGCGCTAGAACGGCGGGATTCCAACGATTCTGCTCCGCCCAGATCAGTCGACCTCACGCGGAGTGTGGGCAGGATGTGGGCACGGTGTGGGCGCCACCGCACCCTTGGCAGGCTCCCGGACCGAAGTGAACTGGGCCGGTTGCCGTGCTCCATGCGAACGGCGGTGTCGGCGCCGAGATCGTCGGCGGGGAGCTCGCAGGTGTGATCGTCCTGTCGCTTGGTCGGCACAGGAAGCGGGCGCTCGACCGGCTCCTCGAGCAGGAGGGCCGGTCCTTCCTTCTGGGTCGCCGCCCGCGAGGCTCCACTGCGAGGCTTGGTCCGCTCGGTCCCGCGTGGCCCTTGCTAGGGCCACTTCGGTTTCTCCCCAACATGCTTGTTCACATGC
>JAHECE010000039.1 GCA_024641895.1 Actinomycetales bacterium | reverse complement strand
GATCCGAGCCGGCGCGAGCGTGAACGGAGCGGGTGCCCGCTACGACGGGCGCCCGCTCCGTTCCGCCGCGTCGCCTGCGAGTCGATCCGGCGCGCAGGCGTGGACTACCGGTCCGCGGTCACGCTGAGGGCGCTGCGGATGCCGTCGCCGACCATGCCCGGCTTGCAGGCGGCCACGTACTCGCCGGCGTCGAGCGAGACGGCGAGCTCTCGGCTGAGCCCGGGACCGATGTTCTCGAGCTCGGCGACGATCCCCGTGCCGTCCTCCTCGTACAGGTAGAGCTCGGTGATGTCGTCGCCGCTGTTGGTTACGACGAAGGTCACCGAGCCGGCAGGCACCTCGGTGCTCGAGAGGGTGCACGAGTCGGCGCTCGACTCGACCTCGACCCGGGTCGAGGGCCCGGCGTCCTGCGCCGACGTGCCGGTACAGGCGGCCAGACCGGCGCCGGCCAGCACCGTCGCGAGGAGGCCGGCGAGGCGTGCGGGAGGAGCGAGGTGAACCATGGTGTCTCCGTCGAGGCGTGCGGGCGCCCTGGCGGGCGCGGCGCTGGTCGGGGCGAGGGGTGGGGCGCGCTCAGGCGTTGACGGCCTGGACGGCGGGCGCTGCCTGGACGCGCGCGGGGCGTACCCGGACGGTCCGAAGGAACAAGATCAGGGTCGGCACGACGTAGCCCACCCAGGCCACGGCCTGGAGCACGGTCGTCTGGGCCGAGAAGCTGAACGCGCCGGTGAGCAGGGTTCCGTACCAGCTCGAGGGTGGGACCGACTCGCTCACGTCGAACGCGAGGTTCTCCAGTCCGGGAAGGACGCCTGCCTCCTGCAGGTCGTGGATCCCGTAGGCCAGGACGCCGGCTGCGACCAGGATCAGGAACGTGCCGGTCCACGCGAAGAAGACGCGCAGGTTGACCTTGAGCGCGCCGCGGTAGATGAGGTGACCGAGCACGATGGCCGTCGCGAGGCCGGCCGCCGCACCCAGGAGAGGCGCGGACCCGGTACCGCTACCCGTGGCCTGGGCGCCCGTCCAGAGGAAGAGCGCCGTCTCCAGGCCCTCCCGCCCGACGGCGAGCAGGCAGATCACGAAGACGGAACCGGCGCCCGTGGCGACGGCTGTCGAGAGCTGTCCCTCCAGGTGGGCCCGCAGGTGCCGGGCCGTGCGTGCCATCCAGAAGATCATCCAGGTGATCAGCGCAACCGATGCGATCGACAGGATGCCGCCGATGAGCTCCTGCGCCCGGAACGAGAGGCCACGGGGGCCGAAGGTCAGCGCGGCGCCCGCCCCGAGCGCGATCAGGGCGGCGACCCCGACGCCCGCCCACGCCGCCGGGAGCGCGTCGCGGCGACCGGTGCGCACGAGGTAGGCGATGAGGATCCCGACGACGAGAGCACCTTCGAGACCTTCGCGCAGGCCGATGAGGTAGTTCGCGAGCACAGACCACTCCGAGGGTGACGATGGGTGAATTAGGTAAGCCTGGCCTAACTGAATTCACGGTACACCCCGCTGCGCCCGGCGCCAACCGATCGTGGCGGGCGAGTCAGGCCAGCGCTGCCAGGAACGCGCCGGGCCCGGCCACGGCGCCGCCGGCCGTGCGGACCCGTTGGCCCAGCGCTCGGTCGGCCGTCACGACGATCACGTCGGTGTAGTCGTGGTCCAGGGCGCGGGCGGTTGCCGCGACGACGGTGTCGTCGCCTGAAGCCGCCGCCCGCGCCACCGCGAGCGTCGGGTACCGGTGGGGACCTGGGTGCATCGGCCATGTCGGCGCGGTGCCGACGTCCGCCGCGCGGGCGGCGCCCTCGAGCACGAGCAGGACGTCCGGCCACCAGCGGTCGGCAGGCAGGCCGAGAGTCGCGGCCGGCAGGCCCTCGAGGAGCGCGGTGCTCAGAAATGCGTGCAGCCGCGCGGCAGCTCCGGCACGGTCGCGCCACCAGCCGTCGGGCCGGGACCCGACCACGTTCGCGCCGTCGACGACCACGAGCACGCGGCGACCGACCAGGTGCGAGAGGGCGGGCCACGCGTCGCGGAACGCAGGCAGCAGGTTGCGATCCATGACCTTCGTGGAGGGGACCCACGCGAGCTCGAGGCTCTCGGCGTCGGTTGCCGTCGGCGTGAACGCCGCCGTCGCCTCGGCGACGATCGTGGTGTAGCTCCAGTCGGGATGTACGAGCGAAGTCGACGCCCACGCGCGCACGCAGTTCTCCGGCACGTCCGCCTCTTCGACCGACTCCCGGACGGCGCCTTGCACGGCGCTCTCGGCGGGGCCCAACGCTCCGCCAGGGATGCCCCAGGTGCCGCCGTGGTGGCTCCAGAGCGCGCGGTGCTGCAGCACCACGGAGATCGGCGGGGCGCCGTCGAGCCGCGCCGGCCCAGCCTGTCGCCCACCGTCGCTGATCAGCAGGCCGGCTGCCCCGAAACGGCCCCAGTGCTGTGCGCCGCAGCGGCAGTCGACCCAGCCGTCGCCGTCATGATGGAGCGATCGTCCGTCCGGCGGCGGCGGACGGGTGTCCCTCGGACCGCGGTGCGCACCCGCGGCCACGTGGGCGTCTGCGCCCTCAGGCGTTCGCCTTCTCCTCGATCTCGCAGATCACGCTGCCGGAGGTCACGCTCTGTCCGACCGTTGCGACGAGGCCCTTGATCGTGCCGGCGCGGTGCGCCACGAGGGGCTGCTCCATCTTCATGGCCTCGAGGACCACGACGAGGTCGCCCTCGGCCACCTCTGCGCCGTCCTCGACCGCGACCTTGACGATCGTGCCCTGCATGGGCGAGGTCAACGACGCGCCGGATGCCACCGGCGCCGCGGCCCTGCCGCCTGCCCGTCGCGCTGGTCGCCGCGACGCAGCGGCGCGGGAGCGGCCCCCGAAACCGGCGGCCAGCGCAGCCGGGAGCACGACCTCCAGGCGCTTTCCGCCGACCTCGACCACCACGCGCTCGGTCGCCTCTTCCTCGGCGTCCCCGCCGTCATCGGCGGCCGTCGTGGGCCTGGTCACCCCGTCGCTCGCCATGCGGCTCATGAACTCGGACTCGATCCACGTCGTGTAGACGGAGAACGGCTGCTCCTCGGCGGCGTACTCGGGCGCGTCCAGCACCGCCCTGTGGAACGGGATGACTGTGGCGACGCCCGCGATCTCGGTCTCGGCCAGGGCGCGGCGCGCGCGCTCGATCGCCTGCTGCCTCGTGGCACCCGTGACGATGATCTTTGCGAGCATCGAGTCGAAGGCCCCGGAGAGCGCGTCTCCGGCGACGACGCCGCTGTCCACCCGCACGCCGGGGCCGCTCGGCCAGCGCAGGGCGCTGATCGTGCCCGGGTTCGGCAGGAAGCCGGCGGACGGGTCCTCGCCGTTGATCCGGAACTCGATGCTGTGGCCCCGGGTCTGCACATCGGTGTAGCCCAGCCGCTCGCCCTGGGCGATGCGCAGCTGCTCGCGGACCAGGTCGACCCCGGAGATCTCCTCCGTGACGGGGTGCTCGACCTGGAGGCGGGTGTTGACCTCGAGGAAGGACACCGTGCCGTTGGCGGAGACGAGGTACTCGCAGGTCCCGGCGCCGACGTAGCCGGCCTCCTTGAGGATGGCGATCGACGCGTGCTTGATGTTCTCGGCCTGCTCGACCGTGAGGAAGGGTGCGGGTGCCTCTTCGACGAGCTTCTGGTGACGGCGCTGGAGGGAGCAGTCCCGGGAGGAGACGACGACGACCGTGCCGTGCTCGTCCGCGAGGCACTGGGTCTCGACGTGCCGAGGCTTGTCGAGGAACTGCTCCACGAAGCACTCGCCGCGCCCGAAGGCTCCGACGGCCTCGCGCACGGCCGAGTCGAACTGCGAGCCGATCTCCTCGTCCGTGTGGGCGACCTTGAGGCCGCGACCACCGCCGCCGAAGGCGGCCTTGATGGCGATCGGCAGGCCGTGCACCGCCACGAAGGCGCGCACCTCGTCGGCGTCGGCGACCGGGTCGGCGGTGCCGGCGACCAGCGGCGCGCCGGCACGCTGGGCGATGTGTCGCGCGCTGACCTTGTCACCCAGCGCCTCGATCGCCGCGGGCGGCGGGCCGATCCAGATCAGGCCGGCGCCGATGACGGCGCGGGCGAAGTCGGCGTTCTCCGAGAGGAAGCCGTAGCCGGGATGAATGGCGTCCGCGCCCGAGCGGCGGGCGGCGTCGAGCAGCTTGGCGACGTCGAGGTAGGTCTCGGCGGCGCGAGCGCCGTGGAGGGCGAAGGCCTCGTCCGCCAGCTGAACGTGCTGAGCGTCGCGGTCCGGATCCGCGTACACCGCGACCGAGCCGATGCCGGAGTCCTTGCAGGCACGGATGACGCGAACGGCGATCTCACCCCGGTTGGCGATCAGCACCTTGGTGATCCGGCGGCTGGTGGTGCTCGCAGACATGCACGCTCCTGGGAGAAGGGGGCCTGGCGCGGGGCGAGGCTGCGGACGGACGGACTGCTAACGGCTCACGCTAGTGCCACCTGCCGCTTAGGCCCGGCACGTCGCGATCCGACCTGGGAGATTTGACGGGAGCGGTCAAGCGGCTCTGACGTCGATTGTAGTTCCCGTACAACTCAGCGGGCGTAAACAGGTCGACGGACCAGGGGTTTTCGTCGCACCTGGACAAAGGGTCGGGTGCCCGGGCCCCGGTGCGGCGGCCGATCAGCGCCAGAGCTCGGTGATGCCGACGCCGACGGACCGGAGCAGCTCGCGCAGCGCCGGCAGGCTGAGCCCGACGACCGTGTGCGGGTCGCCGTCGATCCCGTCGATGAAGGGACCGCCAAGCCCGTCGATGGTGAAGGCCCCGGCCACTGCGAGCGGCTCGCCGCTCGCGACGTAGGCATCGATCTCCGCGTCGGTCACGTCCGCGAAGTGCACGCGCGTGCTGGAGGTGGCACCGAGGGTGCCGCCGCCGCCGCCGTGGGCGTCGTCCCGGGCGTCGACCAGCCAGTGGCCGGTGTGCAGGACCCCGGTGCGCCCGCGCATCGAGCGCCAGCGGCGCCGAGCGTCCTCGGCGTCGGCCGGCTTGCCGACGACTGCGCCGTCGAGCTCGAGCATCGAGTCGCAGCCGAGGACGAGCACGTCGCCGTCCGGGGTGTCCGCGGGCACGAGAGCAGGGTCCGCCTCGTCGAGCGCGGCTGCGATCGCCTCGGCTTTGGCCTGGGCGAGGAGGAGCACGCAGTCCTCCGGCTCGAGGGCGCCGAGGCGTTCCTGCGCCTGAGCCAGCACCGCCGACTCGTCCACGCCCGAGACGCTGACGAGTGCATCGATCCCGGCGGCGGTCAAGAGCGCGCGGCGGGCGGGGGAGGCCGAGGCGAGCAGGAGCGTGGGCACGGACTCACCCTACGCATCGGTCGTGGGCTCCGGTGCGGGCGAGTGGTCCGCACCCGGCGGCGCCCGCCCGCACCGCCGAGTGCCACGTGCGGTCACGTCTACCGCGCCGAGCGCCACGAAGGGCGCCACCGGGCGCCCCAGAGCGGTGCGGTTCGTGACGCTCGCTGCCCGGTGCGGGACGACACGTGTCAGTCCCGCAGAGCGGTGCGCAAGACGTCGAGGCCGACCGAGCCGAGGTCGAGCGCCCGCCGGTGGAACGCCGGCAGGTCGAAATGACGGCCGTCCGCGCGGGCCGCCTCCATCGCTTCGTCCCGCACCTCTCGCCAGATCCGCCGGCCGAGGGCATAGGACGGTGCCTGTCCTGGCCAGCCCAGGTAACGGTCGAGCTCGAAGCGCAGGAAGCCCTCGGCCATCGCTGCGTTGCCGGAGAGGAAGTCCCAGGCCTTCTCCGCGTTCCACGTGCCCCCGCCCCAGGTGGCCGGGCACGGCTTGCCGAGGTGCACGCCGATGTCGAGTGCGACCCTCGCCGCTCGCAGGCGCTGCGCGTCGAGCATGCCCAGCCGGTCGCCCGGGTCGTCGAGGAACCCGAGGTCCGCCATGAGCCGCTCGGCGTAGAGGGCCCAGCCCTCACCGTGGCCGCTCACCCAGCAGGCGAGTCGGCGCCAGTCGTTGAGCACGTCTGCCCGGTACACCGTCTGCGCGATCTGCAGGTGATGGCCGGGCACGCCCTCGTGATAGGCCGTGGTCCGCTCTCGCCAGGTGGTGAAGTTCGTGACGCCGGGCGGCACCGACCACCACATCCTCCCCGGACGGGAGAAGTCGGCCGAGGGCTGGGTGTAGTAGATCCCGCCGGTGTGCGTCGGCGCGATGAGGCACTCGATGCGGCGCACCGGCTCGGGGATCTCGAAATGCGTACCTGCCAGCTCGCGGATCGCTTCGTCGGCCGTGGCCTGCAGCCAGTCGCGGAGGGCGGCGGTGCCGTGCAGTGCTCGGGCCGGATCGGCGTCCAGCACAGCGACGGCCTCGGCGACGGTCGCGCCCGTCCCGGCGACGAGCGCGGCCACACGGCCCTGCTCAGCGACGACGTCCGCAAGCTCCTCGAGTCCCCATTCGTAGGCCTCGTCCAGGTCGACCGTCGCGCCGAGGAACACCCGTGACCACAGCTCGTAGCGCTCGCGCCCGACGCCGTCGCGCCGAGGCGCGACCGGGGCGAGCTCAGAGCGGAGCACGTCGGCAAGGTCGCCGTAGGCGCGCCGCGCGGCCGCCGCGCCTCGAGCGAGGTCGGTCGCGAGTACGGCATCCCGCTCGGTCGCCTGCCCGGCAGGTGAGCGCGCCACCAGCGCCGTGAACACGGATCCTTCGGTGTCGGCCAGCTCGTCGGCCTGGCGGATCGCGGCCTCGACCTGGCGGGCGGCGGCGACCTGCCCGCGCGCCGCGGCCACCCGCAGGCCGTCGGCGTACCCGACGAGCGCATCGGGTACGGCCGCGAGACGAGCGGCGACGGCGACCCAGTCGTCGTGGCTCTGTGTCGGCATGAGGTCGAAGACGTCGCGCACGCTCTGCAGCGGTGACGAGATGACGTTGAGCTCACGAAGCAGCTCCCCGGCAGCGTCGAGCTCGAGCTCGAGCCCGAGACGCTCGCGCAGGACGGCCGCCGTGACGGCATCGACGTCGTCGGCCGGGCGGAGCCCGTCCAACGAGCGGAGGAGCGCGCGCGCCGCGTCGGCCCGCTCGGCGTGCCCGGCCGGAGTGAAGTCAGGCAGCTCGTGCTCGTGACCGCCCGTCCCCATCGCCGTTGCGGCGATGGGGTTCAGCCGCGCGAGGGTCGAGACGTAGCCGTCGGCGAGGGAGTCGATCTCCGAGCGGGCGCGTCGGGCCGGGTTCACCTCAGGGTTCGCGTCAGGTCCGGGCACGGCTGCTCAGCGGTGCATGCTCCAGCGCCAGGACGTGGGTCCCGGGTGCCGGCCCGCGCCGAGACGCCGTCCGTGGTCCGTCCACGGGGGCAGCTCTACGTGCTCCGGCTCCTCCTCGCGCAGGCTCGCCGCCGCGGCGATGATGCCGGCGACGAGGGCCGCAAGCTCCTCCTCGTCCGGATCGCCCCGGACGACCCGCACGAGGTCGCTCGCATCGATCAGCGCGTCGGGCTCGAGCGCGGAGATGTCGGTCATCGCGTCCTCACAGGGGGATGTTCCCGTGCTTCTTCGGCGGGAGGCTCGCTCGCTTGGTCCGAAGCGCCCGGAGGCCCCGGACCACCTGCAGGCGGGTCTCGGACGGCTCGATCACCGCGTCGACGTACCCGCGCTCGGCGGCGTCGTACGGGTTCACGAGGGCGTCTTCGTACTCGCCGACCAGCCGGATGCGCTCCGCCTCGACATCGCCACCGGCGTCGGCGACGGCCTTGAGAGCGCCGCGCTGCAAGATGTTGACCGCGCCACCGGCGCCCATGACCGCGATCTGGGCCGTCGGCCACGCGAGGTTGATGTCGGCGCCGAGCTGCTTGGAGCCCATGACGATGTAGGCGCCGCCATAGGCCTTGCGGGTGATCACCGTGATCAGCGGGACGGTCGCCTCGGCGTAGGCGTAGATGAGCTTCGCCCCGCGCCGGATGATGCCGTTCCACTCCTGCTCCGTGCCGGGCAGGAAGCCGGGCACGTCGACGAACGTCAGCACCGGGATGTTGAAGGCGTCGCACGTGCGCACGAAGCGGGCGGCCTTCTCTGCTGCGTTGATGTCGAGGGTCCCGGCCATCTGGAGCGGCTGGTTGGCCACGATTCCGACGGGGTGTCCTTCGACGTGCCCGAAGCCCACGACGACGTTCTGGGCGTACAGCGGCTGGACCTCGAGCAGGACGCCGTCGTCCAGGACGTGCTCGACCACGGTGCGCATGTCGTACGGCTGGTTGTCCGAGTCCGGCACGAGCGAGTCGAGCTCGAGGTCGGCGTCGGTCACCTCGAGCTCCGGCTCGGCCTCGAGCCACAAGGGCGGGTCGGAGAGGTTGTTGGAGGGAAGGTAGGACAGGAGGGCCTTGGCGTAGTCGATCGCGTCGTCCTCGTCCGTGCCGAGGTAGTGCGCGACGCCGGAGCGCGTGTTGTGCGTCTGCCCGCCGCCGAGCTCCTCGAAGCCGACGTCCTCCCCGGTCACGGAGCGGATGACGTCCGGGCCCGTGATGAACATGTTCGAGGTCTTGTCGGCCATGATGATGAAGTCGGTCAGGGCCGGGGAGTACACGGCGCCACCGGCGGACGGCCCGAGGATCAGCGAGATCTGCGGGATGACGCCGGAGGCCGCGACGTTGCGCCGGAAGATCTCGGCGAACTGCGTCAGCGCCGCCACTCCCTCCTGGATCCTGGCGCCGCCACCGTCCGAGATGCCGATGAGCGGAACGCCCGTGCGCAGCGCGAGGTCCATCACCTTGGCGATCTTCTCGCCGTGCACCTCGCCGAGGGAGCCGCCGAAGACAGTGAAGTCTTGGGAGTAGACGCAGACCTGGCGACCGCCCACCGTTCCGTACCCGGTCACGACGCCGTCGCCGGCGGGGCGCCGCTTGTCGAGACCGAAGTTGACGGACCTGTGCTTGACGAAGGCGTCGAGCTCGACGAACGAGCCCTCGTCGAGGAGCAGGTCGAGGCGTTGTCTCGCCGACTTCTTGTTCTTGGCCTCCTGCTTGGCGATGGCGTTCGCTTCGGGGGCCACGATCGCCTGGCTGTGGCGGTCGGCAAGGTCCGCGAGCTTGGCAGCCGTGGTCTTCGTGCTCGGGATTGCGGGCGCGTCGGTCACAGGGTCGAGGGTAGTTGTGGGGATCGGTCAATCTGGTGGGGACACGACCTCGGTTCTTGTCCAGGTCTTGTGGGAGTCCCACAAGAAGGCGACCGATCCGAGCCCTACGGTTGCCTCGTGACGTCACAGGAGAGCCCGCGGGCCCCTCACGAGGCCACCACGTCCGGTCGGACCGGCGCTGCGGACGGGGTCGCCTTCAGCCGTCTCGTCCGCGTGGCCGAGGCGGGTTCCACGAATGCCGACCTCGCGACCGCCCTGCGGTCGCCGGGAGGGCGGCGCGACTGGCCGCACAGGTCGGTCCTCGTCGCGGACCACCAGGCCGCCGGGCGCGGCCGTGCGGGCAGGGACTGGGAGACGCCGCCCGGAACGGCGCTCACGGCCTCCGTCGCCCTGTGGCCGCGCGTCCCGCTCGAGCGGTGGACCTGGCTGAGCCTGCTCGGCGGTCTCGCCGTCGCTCGCGCCGTCGGTCGGTGCACCGGCCTCGAGGTCGCGCTGAAGTGGCCCAACGACGTCCTGCTCGTGGGCGTGGGCAACGAGGCGGTGCCCGGCTGGGGCACGGACCGCAAGGTCGCCGGGGTCCTCGCCGAGGTCGTTCGGGTTCCGGGTGCGGCCGAGGGTGCCGCGGCGGCCGTGCTCGGCTTCGGTCTGAACGTGCACCAGCGCGCCGCCCAGCTGCCCGTGCCCTGGGCGACGTCGCTCGCGGCGGCGGGGGCCGCGGCGGCGGGCCTGGACCTGGTCGTCCTGCTCGAGTCCGTCGGCGAGGAGCTCGGCGGGCTCCTGGAGCCCTGGGAGGCCGCCGGCGGTGACGCGTCCCGCTCGGGGCTGGCCGCCGACGTCCGCCGGGCGTGCGCGACGATCGGGCGCCGGATCGCCGTGGTGCTGCCCGGCACCGGCGAGCTGACGGGGCAGGCCGAGGGAATCGACGACGACGGCGCGTTGCTGGTCGCCGTGACCGGTTCAGGGACCGTGCGTGTCACCGTGGGCGACGTGGGCCACGTCCGGGCTCCGGGCGGTTAGCCTTGCCGGTGTGGACAGCCCGGACGTGAGCCAGGCGCCGGAGGCCGCGCCGGCGACTGCGGAGCGGCTCGATCTGGCCCTTCTGGGAGGTCCGCCCACCCTGACGATGCCCCAGCTGGCCGCCGCGGCCGGCGTGTCCGAGCAGACCGCTCGTGGCTTCTGGCGGTCGCTCGGCTTCCCCGACGTCGATCTCGAGACGGTGTCGTTCACGGACGAAGACGTCCAGGCGCTGCGCGGCGTCGCGCGACTGCTGGACCTCGGCATCGTCGACGAGCGGACCGCCACGGCACTGCTGCGGGCCATCGGTCACGTCAGCGACCGTCTCGCCCTGTGGCAGTCGGAGTCCTTGGTCGAGGACGCGGCTCGACGGTTCGAGCTGGACGACACGACTGCGCGGATCCTCTATCTGGACCGGTTGCCCGACGTGGTGCCCGCCCTGGAGGAGCTCCTCGGCTACGGATGGCGCCGTCTGATGGCGGCGCTCGTGCACCGGACCCACGACGACGTCTCGCTCAGCCACGGCGGAGACGTGGGCGACCTGCTGCCGCTGGCGCGCGCCGTCGGGTTCGCCGACCTCGTCTCGTTCACCAGCAGGTCGGCCGGGCTCGGCCCGCAGGAGCTCGGTGCGCTCGTCGAGGCGTTCGAGGACACCGCGCGGGACGTCGTCACCGGCTCCGGCGCTCGGGTGGTGAAGATGCTCGGCGACGCCGTCCTGTTCGTCGCGGACGACATCGGCACGGCCGCGCAGGTATCGCTCGACCTCATCGACGCGATCCGGGCGCTCCCGGCCGACCTGTCGCTGCGGTCGTCCCTCGTGTGGGGGCGGGTGCTCTCCCGGTCGGGCGACGTCTTCGGTCAGACGGTCAACCTCGCCTCGCGCCTGGCCGACGTGGCCGAGCCCGGAACGGTGCTGATGGATCACGCCAGCGCGGCCACGCTGGCGCAGGGGGGGATGGCGGGCATCGCGCTCGTGCCGCAGTACCCGACCGAGGTGAACGGCCTCGGGCTCGTCGCGCCGGTTCTGCTGCGGCGCGCCGCGGTCGAGCCTGCGCAGGCGCAGCGCGCGACAGACCAAACCGCGCCGACTCCTTGAGGAGTCGATGGGGCTAGCATGGCCCGCGTGACTCGAGTCCTCCTCGCGGAAGATGATCCCGCGATCGCGGAGCCGTTGGCGCGCGCCCTCGGCCGGGAAGGCTACGAGGTGCTCGTGCACGGCACGGGCCAGGGTGCCATCGGCGGTGCCTTCTCCGCCGACCTGGTGGTCCTCGACCTCGGCCTGCCGGACATGGACGGCCTCGACGTCGCGCGCTGGATCCGCAACCAGGGCCTCACCACGCCGATCCTCGTGCTCACGGCGCGCGCGGACGAGGTCGACCTCGTCGTCGGTCTCGACGCCGGAGCCGACGACTACGTGACGAAGCCTTTCCGGCTCGCCGAGCTGCTCGCGCGGGTACGGGCGCTGCTGCGCCGCTCCGGCGCCGAGCTCGGTGACGACGACGAGCTCGCCGCGCAGGACGTGCGGGTCGACGTCGGCGCGCACCGTGCCTTCCAGGGCGCTCGAGAGCTCCAGCTCACCGCCAAGGAGTTCGAGCTCCTCCGAGTCCTCGTCAGGGACGCAGGCTCGGTCGTCTCGCGCGAGGTCCTCATGCGCGAGGTATGGGCCTCCGAGCCGGTCGGCTCGACCAAGACGCTCGACATGCACGTCTCGTGGCTGAGGCGGAAGCTGGGCGACGACGCGAACGACCCGCACTACGTCACGACCGTCCGCGGGCTGGGCTTCCGGTTCGAGACCGCGCAGGCCTGAGGTTCCATGCGCCATCGGGTGCTGGAGGCCACGATCGCGGCCGTCACCGTGGCGGTCGTTCTCCTGGGTGTACCGCTCGCGGTGTTCGGCATGCTCATGGTCCGCGAGGCCGACCAGCGTGAGCTGCAGCTGCGCGCGGGCGCGATCGGCCGGGTCGTCGAGCGCCGGCTCACCACGGGGGAGCCGATCGACTCCTCGGCACTGGAGCCCTGGATCGGCGGCGAGACGACGATGCTCGCCGACCTGCTCGTCATCACCCCGGACGGGGAACGCATCACCGCAGGGCCCGGAATCGAGGGCGGGACCACGAAGGCGAGCGACCTGACGCCGTCGGGCGCCGTCGTGGTCGTCGCGGTCGCCTCGAACGAGATCCTCTGGCACGGTCTGCAGGTCGTCATCCTCGTCGTCCTCGCCTCGGTGCTGGCGTTCGCGGCAGGCATCGTGGTGGCACACTGGGAGGCGCGGCGGCTCGCGAAGCCTCTGATCTACCTCGCTGCCAGCGCGGAGCAGCTCGGATCGGGACAGGTGCGGCCCCGGCTCAAGCCGTCAGGCGTCGAGGAGATCGACCTCGTGGCAGCCGAGCTGGCGCGCACCGCGGACCGGTTGGCGGGCCGGCTCGCCGCGGAGCGGCAGTTCGCCGCCGACGCGAGCCACCAGCTGCGCACCCCGCTGACGGCGTTGTCCATGCGGCTCGAGGAGATCCAGGCGCTCGCGGAGTCCGAGGAGGTGCGCGAGGAGGCACGGATCTCGCTCGAGCAGGTCGAGCGGCTGGTCATGGTCGTCGACGACCTCCTGGTCAGCTCTCGCCGCGCGGCCGGCGGGACCACCGAGGTCGTCCACATCGACGAGGTCTTGCGCCAGCAGGACGAGGAGTGGACGCCGACGTTCGTCGCTGCGGGTCGCAGGCTCGAGATCGTGTACGCGCCGGAGGTCACCGTTCTCGCGACGCCGGGCGCCCTCGCACAGATCCTCGCCACCCTGCTGGAGAACTCCCTCAAGTACGGCGCGGGAGCTACGTCGATCCGCACACGTCCCTCGGGGGCCAACGGCGTCGTCGTCGAGGTCAGCGACGAGGGGCCGGGCGTGCCCGACGACCTGGCGCCCATGATCTTCGAGCGGAACGTCACGTCGGGCCGGGGCACCGGCCTCGGCCTGGCGCTCGCGCGGGACCTCGCGGCGGCGGACGGCGGCCGGCTCAGCCTGGCCCAGCGCCGACCCCCGGTCTTCGCGCTGTTCCTCAGCGCAGCGCCGCGGCGGCTCGACCCTGACGTCGTCCTCCCACCGGGTGCTCTGGTGGTCGTGGGTCGTCGGCGCCGTCGCCGGTGAAGACGAACCACCGGTAGGCCGCGTAGCGGAAGGCGGTGCCGAGCACGAGGCCGACGCCGTTCGCGGAGACGTTGTCCGCCAGCGGCGAGGTCAGGCCCAGGACGTAGTGCGACACGGTGAGGCAGCCGACTGCGATGAGCATGCCGGCGACGTTGACCGCCCCGAAGGTCACCAGCTCGCGCGTGCGCGAGCTGGTGCGGGTGTTCGCGAACGCCCAGTAGCGGTTGCCGATCCAGGCGACGAGGGTCGCGACCGTGACCGAGATGATCTTCGCGGTGACCGGTTTCGCCTCGAGCAGCTCGCCGGGTCCGAACCGGAGCAGGTTGAACAGTCCGGCGTCCACGAGGAACGCGACGCCGCCGACCGCGCCGAAGCGCACGAGCTGGGCAAGGCGTTCAGCCCGGCTACGGCGCCGGGCGGTCGGCGTGGACGTGCTCACCCCTCGAGCGTAACCGTCGCTAGGCTCAGCGACCGTGACAGAAGCACCAACCGTGGCGGTCGTCGGCGGGGGCCAGCTGGCCCGCATGATGCAGCAGGCCGCTATCGGCCTCGGCATCCGGCTGCGCTGCCTCGTCGAGGCGCCGGACTCCTCGGCCGCCCAGGTGATCCCGGACGCCCCGGTCGGAGCTGCCTCCGACGAGGCGGCCGTGCGTCGGCTGGTGGCCGGTGCCCAGGTGCTCACCTTCGAGCACGAGCACGTCCCGAACCACCTCCTCCGCGAGCTGTCCGCCGCTGGGGTGCCGGTCCACCCCGCCGCTGACGCCCTGGTCCACGCGCAGGACAAGATCGCCATGCGCCGGCACCTCACGACGCTCGGCGTGCCGTGTCCCGACTGGGCCGAGGTGACCACTGCAGCCGAGCTCGTCGACTTCGGGGAGCGCGTCGGCTGGCCCCTGGTGGTCAAGCGGGCCAAAGGTGGCTACGACGGCAAGGGCGTCCGCGTGGTGCGCGAGCCCGCCGAGGCTGCCGACTGGCTGGACCACCACGACGGCGTCGGCGTGCTTGCCGAAGCCCTGGTGCCGTTCACGCGCGAGCTG
>JAHECE010000245.1 GCA_024641895.1 Actinomycetales bacterium | reverse complement strand
CCCGGTGGAGCTCCGCCTCCGTGCACGGCGCGCCGTCAGATCCCCTGCCCACCGACCCGGACTGGGCCGGCGGCTCGCTCTACGTGGACGACCGCGAGTGCGAGGTGGACGCGCCACCGGACGCCGTGTGGGACGTCATCACCAGGATCGGCGGCGAGACGGGGTGGCACTCGTGGTCGTTCCTGTGGCAGGTGCGCGGGCTTCTCGACCGCATCGTCGGCGGGCCCGGCCTGCGCCGCGGGCGCCGCGACACCCAGAAGCTGATCCTGGACGACGCCGTCGACTTCTGGCGCGTCGAGGAGGTCACGCCCCACTCGCTGCTGCGGCTACGGGCCGAGATGCGCCTGCCCGGGCTGGCGTGGCTCGAGCTCAGCATCCGACCGCACGCCGAGGGGCCGGACGGTCGGCCGAGGTCCGTCCTGCGTCAGCGCGCGCTGTTCCACCCGCACGGCCTTGCCGGGCAGGCGTACTGGTGGGCGGTAGTGCCCTTCCACGGCATCGTCTTCGGGCAGATGCTCTCGAGCATGAAGGCCGAAGCCGAGGCCGTGGCCGTGGCCAAGGCCGAGCGCGTCGCCGCGAGCGCGCCGTCGTCCGCGGCCGAGCCGCCCGGGCCTGCACAGGCGCCCGGGCCTGCACAGGCGCCCGGGCCTGCCGAGGATGCGGACTCTGCCGAGCAGGACGCGCCCCTGGTCGGGGAGCCCGATCGGCCCTAGCGCCGTCGGCGGAACTCCACCGGCGGTCCGACGTGCGCGTCCCACGCCTCTCGCTCCTGGGACGTCACACGGCGCGGACGGCCGGAGGCCGCGTCGACCAGGACGATGGTCGACAACGCGATGGCGTGCACCGTGCCGCGCAGCAGCACCTCGTAGCAGACGTCGATGCTCGCACCGCCGATGTGACTGAGCCAGAGCCGCACCACCAGAGGCTGCCTCGTGTACTCGATCGGCAGCAGGTACTCGACCTCCTGCCGGGCGATCAGCGTCAGGGTGTTCGCGGTCGGCCCCGAATCGAGCAGCGCCGTGTGGTGCGCCGCTGGGACGGGGCCACCGGGGTGAGCCTCGTCGCTCGCCCAGAAGGCCGCGATCCGGGCCTCCTCCAGCAGGGTGAGCATCGCCGCGTTGTTCACGTGACCATAGGCGTCGAGGTCGGCCCACCGCAGACTGACCGGGATGTCCAGGACCGTCATGGCTCTCCCCTCGGCTGCACCCGCTGCGGCATGGTCATGCCGGTGAGCCTGCCAGGCTGCAGCGGGTCGCGAGTGCCGGTCGGTCAGTCGCGCGTGAGACGGCGGTACGTCACCCGGTGCGGGCGCGCGGCGTCGGGCCCGAGCCTGGCGATCTTGTTGTCCTCGTAGGACTGGAAGTTTCCTTCGAACCAGTGCCAGCGGGCCGGCTCGGCCTCCGTGCCCTCCCAGGCCAGGATGTGCGTGGCCACGCGGTCGAGGAACCACCGGTCGTGGGAGACCACGACGGCGCAGCCCGGGAACGCGAGCAGTGCGTTCTCGAGCGAGCCGAGGGTCTCCACGTCGAGGTCGTTGGTGGGCTCGTCAAGGAGCAGCAGGTTCCCGCCCTGCTTCAAGGTGAGCGCCAGGTTGAGGCGGTTGCGCTCGCCACCGGAGAGAACTCCGGTCGGCTTCTGCTGGTCCGGGCCCTTGAAACCGAACTGCGAGACGTACGCCCGCGACGGGATCTCGACATGGCCGACCTGGATGAAGTCCAGACCGTCGGAGACGACCTCCCACAGCGTCTTCGTCGGGTCGAGCCCGCCGCGAGACTGGTCGACGTACGACAGCTTGACGGTCTCGCCGATCTTCAGGTTGCCGTCGTCGAGCGGCTCGAGGCCGACGATCGTCTTGAACAGCGTCGTCTTGCCGACGCCGTTGGGGCCGAGGACGCCGACGATGCCGTTGCGCGGGAGCGTGAACGACAGGTCGTCGATGAGCATCCGGTCGCCGAAGCCCTTGCGCAGGTCGGTGGCTTCGAGGACGACGGAGCCGAGCCGGGGGCCCGGCGGGATCTGGATCTCCTCGAAATCGAGCTTGCGGGTACGGTCCGCCTCGGCGGCCATCTCCTCGTAGCGCGCGAGGCGGGCCTTCGACTTCGCCTGACGGCCCTTGGCGTTCATCCGGACCCATTCGAGCTCGTCCGAGAGCCGCTTGGCGAGCTTGGCGTCCTTCTTGCCCTGGACCTTGAGCCGCTCCTGCTTCTTCTGGAGGTAGGTCGAGTAGTTGCCCTCGTACGGATATAGCCGGCCCCGGTCGACCTCGGCGATCCATTCGGCCACGTGGTCGAGGAAGTATCGGTCGTGGGTGACGGCGAGCACCGCGCCGTGGTAGGCAGCGAGGTGCTGCTCGAGCCAGAGCACGCTCTCGGCGTCGAGGTGGTTCGTGGGCTCGTCGAGGAGCAGCAGGTCCGGCTTCTCGAGCAGCAGCTTGCACAGGGCGACGCGGCGGCGCTCGCCGCCGGAGAGGACGGAGACGTCCGCCTCCGGCGGCGGGCAGCGCAGCGCGTCCATGGCCTGCTCGAGCTGGGCATCGAGGTCCCACGCGTCGGCGGTGTCGATGTCGTGCTGGAGGTCGCCCATCTCGGCGAGCAGCGCGTCGAAGTCTGCGTCGGGGTCGGCCATGAGCGCGCCGATCTCGTTGAACCGGTCCACCTTCGCCTTGATCTCGGCGACGCCCTCCTCGACGTTGCCGAGGACGGTCTTGTCCTCGTTCAGGGGGGGCTCCTGCTGCAGGATGCCGACGGTGTACCCCGGCGACAGCCGGGCCTCACCGTTGGACGCCGTGTCCAGGCCTGCCATGATCCTGAGGATCGTCGACTTCCCGGCGCCGTTGGGGCCGACGACACCGATCTTGGCGCCCGGCAGGAACGCCATGGTGACGTCGTCAAGGATGACCTTGTCGCCGTGCGCCTTGCGCGCCTTCACCATCGAGTAGATGTACTCGGCCACAGCTCTCCTACTTCACCGGTTGGGGGTCCGCTTCGCCGCTGTGCGCATGCGTCGCGTGCAGCAACCCAGACTACGGGGTGGCCACAAGCTCCTCCGACCCGGCACCTGGGAGGTCGCCCTCGAGGGCGTAGCGGTCGCCCTCGAGGGCGTAGGGGTCGCCGTCGCCGTCGCCCGGGTACGCCTCGTCCGCAACCGCGTCGAGGTCGACGGCGAGGGACAGGTCGGCGAGGGACAGGTCGGCGAGCTCACCCGGACCGCCGACGTCGGCGGCGGCCCCGGTCGCGACGCCGCCCGGCCCTACCGCCCAGTCGACCTGTCGCGCGCCGTCGACGGCGTCCCGTGCGCGTCGGACCATCGGCGCGTACAGCGCCGTACCGTGCGCCAGCTCCGGGCCGATCGCGTCCGCCACGATCTCGGCGTCCACGCGCTCCTTGCCCTGGTACTCGGACCGATGGAGCGAGTAGCGGCCGCGGACGAGCACCGGGTCGCCCTTGCGCAGCGATCGCGCGACGTTGTCCGCGAGCTCACCGAAGGCCAGGACCGAGAACCATGAGGTCCGGGCGTCGCCCCACTCCCCCGTCACAGCGTCGCGACGGCGCGGGGTGCTGCCGACGCGCAGCGTCACCATCGTCCCGCCGCTACGCGTCACGCTCATCCTCGGGTGCTGCCCCACCCACCCCTTGACCGTGATCTCGGTCTCGTTCGACATCTCGCCTCCAGTGCTGCCGGCTGTTCCGCGAGCCGGCGGATCCGGCTCGCGCCAGCACCGTGCACCGCGGCGGTGGCCGAACACCAGGCGTGGAGGTGTGACTGGGGAGGGCGGG
>JAHECE010000244.1 GCA_024641895.1 Actinomycetales bacterium | reverse complement strand
GCCGAAGGCCGCGACGACGCCGTAACCGTGGGTGAAGACCGTGTGGTCGTTGATCCAGGTGCGCTGGCTGGTGCCGAGGCCTTCGAGGTCGAGCTCACGGACCGCGATCACGGTGTCCCGCTTCTCCCCTTCGACCTGGTAGCGGTCGACCGAGAGGATGTCCGGGAAGTCGTAGTACTGCTTGTTCTGCTGCAGCTGACGGAAGGAGGGGCTGACCACCGACGGGTCCAGCACGCGGATGCTCGCAGTCGTCTCGGCGTCCGCACGCAGGGCACCCGGCTCCGCCTCCGTCGTGGCGCGGTAGTTCTGAGTCTCGACCGAGTCCAGGCCGTAGGCGGCGAGTGTGGCGTCGATGTTGCGCTGGATGTACGGCGTCTCGAACTCCTGGGCGTTCGGCACCACCTGGAACTGCTCGACGATGTACGGGTAGATCCCCCCGACGACGACGCCGGAGACGACCATGAGGCCGACCCCGATCGCCGGCAGGCGCCAGTCGCCGCGCACCGCCGTGACGATGAACAGCGCCGCGACGATGACCGCGATTCCGGCCAGGATCGCCTTGGCGGGCAGCACGGCATTGACGTCGGTGTAGGCGGCGCCGTCGAACTTCGCTCCCGACTGGACGAGCATCGAGTAGCGGTCGAGCCAGTAGCTCAGCGCGATGAGCAGGACGAAGAGCGCACCGAGCCCGGCGATCTGGCGACGAGCCTGCCTCGTGAGGCGCGTCCCGGGCGCGGCGAGGCGGATCCCGCCGTAGAGGTAGTGGGTGACGACGGCGACGACGATGCTGAGGAAGGTCACCGTCATGAGGAAGGAGACCACGAAGCGCAGCAACGGCAGGGTGAAGACGAAGAACGAGACGTCGAGCCCGAACTGAGGGTCGACCTTCCCGAACTCGACGCGGTTGAGCCAGAGCAGGACGTCCTGCCAGCGCGCCGCCGCCGCGGTGCCGGCGAAGAGCCCGAGCAGCAACGGGGCACCGACGAGCACCAGGCGCCGCAACGGCTCGATGTTCTCGCGGTAGCGGTCGAGGTTCTGCTGCTCGGTGGTGCTCGGCGCATAGACCGGCCTGGAGCGGTACGCGTACGTGAGACTGCCGAACACGGCTCCGGCCATCACCAGGGCACCCGCCAGGAAGAGGACACCCTGCGTCAACCACTGGGTGCGCAGGACGTCGACGTACCCGATCTGGGTGAACCAGAGGACCTCGGTCCAGAACTGGGCGAGCGTCAGCGTCACCAGAAGCAGGACGCCGAGCACGACGAGGGTCGGCATGAGCGGTCCGCGACGGCGCGGGCCTGACCTGGCGGGCCGGGGCGGAGCAGAGAAAGACACGAAGGACACCTCAGGCGTTGGCGGCAACGATTCAGTCCGAAACTCGTCGCCGGGCCGCGCACAGTGGCCCTCACCGGTGACGACATCACGAGCCGCGGTCAGTCTAGGCATACTCCTGAGGGACGATGGAGTCATGGACCTCCGCCACACCAGCCGCGAGCGCGCTCTCGCCCGCACCGTGACCGAGATCGAGCACCACGTCGCCCGGCGCGGGTGGGACGCGCCGATCTCACTGTTCGCCCTCGTGCAGACCGCGCGGGCCGTCGCCGGCAGCCCCGGACTCGCCCACGAGCTGCCGCACGGCGTCGTCGCGGCAGCCGAGCAGGATCCCGAGCACCTCACCTCGATCGAGCAGGAGAACCTGCCCCCGGCAGACACCCTCGAGGACCTGCTCGCCCGCATCGCGTGGCCCGACACCGTCGACGGAACGGCCGTGGTCGTCGAGCGCATGATCGTGCCGCCCGAAGCCGAGGCGAGCCTTCCCGCTGATCCCGCCGAGGCGCTTGCCTTCCTCTACGCCCACCCCGACCGGCAGGACGTCAGGATCGCCGCCGGCGTGCTGCGCTCGGGCGAGTCGTGGTGCGCGCTTCGCACACGAACGCACGACGCGGACGCCGCAGTCGGCGGCTCGGCCGACGCCGTACCCGGCCTGCTCGAGGCACTGCGGGCAACGCTCGGCTGACCGGCCGCTCGCCGGATCGCTCAGGCGGCGCAGCCCGGGAGGTCGTCGAGACGGCCCTCGCCGATGGCCGTCACCGCGGCCAGGGCCTCGGCCAGGGTGGCGACGCCCACGAGACGAAGGCCGTCGGGTACGTCGCCCAGGGCCTCCTCGCAATTGGCGGCCGGGGAGAGGAAGTACGTAGCGCCGTCGCGGGCTGCGCCGGCCATCTTCTTGAGGATGCCGCTGATGGGCCCGACCCGCCCGTCGACCGACATCGTCCCCGTGCCGGCGATCGACGCACCACCGGTCATCGCGCCCGGCGTGAGGGTGTCGAGGATGCCGAGGGCGAAGATGAGTCCTGCGCTCGGACCGCCGATCTCGTCGACCGTGACAGTGACGTCGACGGGAGGATCGAACTCCGGGTCGAGGAAGACACCGAGGACGCTGCCGCCCGACCCGTCGTCGCCGGTCACGACGCGCACCCCGAGCCGCTCGCCCGAGCGTCCCAGCTCGACGGCGAGGTCCGTGCCGGGCGGCGTCGCCCCGAGGACGTCGGCAAGGGCCTGGTACGTCGGCAGCGCGACGCCACCGGCGCCGAGGAGGACGTCACCCTCAGCGATGACCCCGTCGGCACCGCTTCCCTGGACGGCACCGGCGATCAGCAGCTCGGCGGGCACGTCGTACCCGAGCTCGGTGAGCGCGGCGATTGTCGCGCTCTCCTGGGACGACGTCATCTGGGCTGCGAGGAGGTCGGCGGTCTCGCTCTCGGACCGATCCTTGGGGTACACCTGCTCGACGGGCACCACGCCCTCGTCGGCGGAGAGCCAGGAGAGCACCACGTGGGTCACGTCGACCGGGTTGTTCGGCCCGCCGCGCACCGCGACGGTCGTCAGCCGGAGCGAACCCTCGGTCGGGTAGGCAGGCGCACCCTCGACCTGGATCAGCGCGGCGCCGTCGGACTCGCCGAGGACGTCGACGGTTGGCCCCGGACCCTCGATCGCGTACGGCGCCGGCACCACGACCATCGCCAGGAGCAGCGCCGCGGTGACGAGACCCGAGAGGGCGACGACGACGGGGCGCGCCATCGGCGACGGCGTGTCCAGGCCGGGCTCGGCGTCCTCTCCTGGCGGCACGGCGTCGACGGCGCCCAGCGACGATTCGGCGCGGATCTCGTCAGGGCTGGCTGCGGGGTCGGACACGTGACCATCATCGCTGATCGACGGAACCCCTCGGCGTCGGCGCCGGGAGGCTGCGCCCTGAGCGAACCAGAGGCCCGGTGCGCCGCCGGGTGCCGAGGCGGAGCCGACGGGTGGATACCGTTGAGCACGACACCGATCGAGTACCCCGGAGCCACGATGAACGACCAGCCCGTCCCCCCGCCGGGCGGCGGGATGCCCGGCGACCGCGAGAGCTGGCGGCAGCTGCTCCGCTCGATCCTCGGCGAGGAGGCTGCCGAGGAGGCGATGCGCGCGCTCGACGCGGGCGGCTTCGACCCAGCGGCACTCGCCCAGGCGGCTGGGCTCCCGCAGGACCCGGGCGTGATGGCCGGGATGATGGCCCAGCTCCAGCGGCTCATGGCGTCGTCCGGTTCGGGCCCTGTGAACTGGGACGTCGCCACGGATATCGCGCGCACGGCCGCCCTCAGCGGTGGCGACCCGAACGTGACGGCGGCACAGGCCAGAGAGGTGTCGGCTGCCCTCACGGCCGCAGACCTGTGGCTCGACGCCGCGACGGAGCTCGCGCCGGCCAGGTCCGGCTACGAAGCGTGGAGCCGGTCGACCTGGGT
>JAHECE010000243.1 GCA_024641895.1 Actinomycetales bacterium | reverse complement strand
CGGCACTCGCGCGCATGACGGAATCCGAAAAGCACGCCCCGAGTGGCGATGCCGACGCCGAGCCGAAGTAGCTCTAGAGTAGATTTCCAGTACGGCAACTCCAGGTCGTCGTACACATCCACTTGACGTGACAAGCAATGCATGTAAAAGTGGACTTCTCGAGCGGTACCACCGGTACCGCTGAAACCCAGGGAAGGGAAATCGGGGCTTCCGATGGCTCAGAAGGTACAAGTTCTCTTGCTAGATGACATCGACGGAAACGAAGCGGCGGAGACCGTGAGCTTCTCGCTCGACGGCGTCGCATACGAGATCGACCTCAACGCTGACAATGCTCGCGCAATGCGCGACTCGATCTCGCACTGGATCGGCCACGCGCGCCGTTCTGCTGCGCGAGCCGCCGCGCTACGACAGAGCACTCGTCGCGCTGGTGTCAAGGGCGACGGTCCGAGTCCGGGCGAGCTTCGCGAATGGGCTCGAGCCAATGGCTACCAGGTCAGTGAGCGCGGTCGTATCTCCGAGCAGATCCGCGAGGCGTACGCCGCAGCACGATGAGCCCGGTGCCCTGCGCACCGAGCCTCAGGCAGAACCAGAGGTATCCCCGTCCCACGGGCGGCCGGCCTGACGACGGCCGGTCGCCCTGGGCTCGGGAGTAAGTCCCGGGCCTTTGTGGGTCGGGACCTATCCGCCGGCGGTCCTCGCTACCTCGGCGGCGCGGCGGAGGGTGGCCGACCCTTCCCGCCGTCCCCAGCGACAGGCGGATGTGCAGCTGTCGCTGCTGGCGGGCGCAGGGGGACTCGACCGTCGCCTGGCCCCGGCCTTCGAGGCTGTGGACGACTGGATTGTGGCGGCCGGCGGGCGAGTCGCAGCCGTCGGTCGGCAACCGCTGCGCGGGCCCGGCGGCGAGGTCGGGAACTCATTGATCGGGACCTTGTTCCCACCCCCGCACGTGCGGTCGATGCGGCAGGATGGCGCTCATGACGTACACCCTCGTGCTCCTACGCCACGGCGAGAGCGACTGGAATGCCAAGAACCTCTTCACCGGATGGGTCGACGTGCCCCTCTCCGAGAAGGGCGTCGAAGAGGCGAAGCGGGGTGGACACCTGCTGAAGGACGCGGGTGTGCTCCCCGATGTGCTGCACACGTCGCTGCTGCGTCGCGCGATCATGACCGCGAACCTCGCGCTCGACGAGGCCGACCGCCACTGGATCCCCGTGAAGCGCCACTGGCGGCTCAACGAGCGGCACTACGGCGCTCTCCAGGGCAAGGACAAGAAGCAGACGCTCGAGGCCTACGGCGACGAGCAGTTCACCCTGTGGCGTCGGTCCTACGACGTGCCGCCGCCGCCGATCGACCCGGACGACGAGTTCTCCCAGGCGCACGACCCGCGCTACGCGGGTGAGCCGACGCCGCTGACCGAGTGCCTCAAGGACGTGCTCGAGCGCGCGCTGCCGTACTGGGAGAGCGAGATCGTCCCTGACCTCAAGGCCGGCAAGGTCGTGCTGGTCGCCGCGCACGGCAACTCGCTTCGCGCGCTGGTCAAGCACCTCGACGGCATCTCGGACGAGGACATCGCGGGTCTCAACATCCCGACCGGTATCCCGCTCCTGTACGAGCTCGACGACGACCTCGCGCCCGTCAAGGCCGGCGGTACCTACCTCGACCCGGAGGCGGCGAAGGCAGCCATCGCGGCAGTGGCGAACCAGGGTCGCTAGCCCGCGGACCGTCCGGCGTCACGACGCCGGACGGAGATGAGTAGGGCGGCTCTCCCGAATCGGGAGGGCCGCCTCTCTCGTGCTGGGCTCAGGCCGAGCCGCTGTTGCTGTAGCCCTCGGTGGTGAAGTCGGCCGGGTCGCCGGTGACGAGGTAGGACACGCGGCGAGCGACCGAGACGGCGTGGTCGCCGAACCGCTCGTAGTAGCGGCCGAGCAGCGTGACGTCGACGATCTCCTGGCTGGAGAGCTGGTCCTTCTGCGTGAGCATCGTGCGGAAGGTGTCCCGGTGGAGGGCGTCGAGCGTGTCGTCCGCCGACTCGATCTGGGAGGCGCGCTGGACGTCGCGCGACTGGAGCAGCTCGGCTACCGAGCGCGCCGCCGCGGTCGCGGCCGTGGCCATCTGGTCGAAGGTCTCGGTCAGCGACTCGGGAACGGCGCGCTGCGGGTAGCGCCCGCGCGCGACCTGCGCGATGTGCCGGGCGAGGTCACCCATGCGCTCGATGGAGGCACTCATCCGCAGGGCGGTCACGACGAGGCGGAGATCGCCGGCCACGGGGGACTGCCGGGCGAGCAGGTCGACACAGCGCTCGTCGAGCACCCGCTCGAGGTCGTCAATGGCGACGTCGGCGTCGATGACCTGCTCGGCCAGCGCCAGATCGGCGGTCTGCAGGGCTGTCGACGCCTGTTCGATCGCCGTCGCTGCGTGGCTTGCCATCTGCACGAGATCGACGCCGACCTGGTCGAGCTCACGGGTGAACAGCTCTCGCACGAGCACTCTCCTTGCCGGATCCGGCGCCCGTCGCCGCAGGGCGCGGGGACGGATGCGGGCCAGTCTAGTTCCGGGCACGTGGACTGCGCCCGGACGACACTGTCGCATCACATGGTGAACACTCGGCGATCGGCCGATGAACAGCGCCCGACGCGCGCGGTGGCGCTGCTCGCAGTGTCGGGTCGGCCCGTACGCTGGCGGCGTGCAGGACACCTGGAGCCTCGTCGTCGCCGGCCTGATCGGCCTGTTCGTCGGGGTCAGCGCTGTTCTCGCCTTCCGTGCGAGCGAGCGTGTCCAGCGCGCGGTGGGAGAGGTCCCGGCGTCTGCTGTGAGTTCCGACGTCGCCGCCGTCCTCGGCGCGATGCGTGCCATCGCGGTCATCGTCGGACCCGCGGACGTCGTGCTTCGGGCGAACCCGGCGGCGTACGCCTTCGGCATCGTCCGGGGGGGCCGGCTCGTCCACCAGGTCACCAACGATCTCGTCGCCTCCGTCCGGCGCGACGGCGTGACGCGGGACCGCGAGCTGGACATCCCGCGCGGGCCGGGCGAGAGCCCCGGCCTCCTCACGCTCCGACTGCGGGTGGCAGGCCTCCCCGGCGATCGCGTGCTCGTGCTCGCCGACGACGAGACGGCGGCCCGCCGACTCGAGGAGACTCGTCGGGACTTCGTGGCGAACGTCTCGCACGAGCTCAAGACGCCGGTCGGGGCGATCTCCCTCCTCGCCGAGACGGTGCTCGACGCGGCCGACGACCCCGATGCCGTCCGGCGCTTCACCCCTCAGATGCAGCGGGAGGTGCGTCGCCTCTCGACGCTCGTGCAGGAGATCATCGAGCTTTCCCGGCTCCAGGGTCCCAACCCGCTCGTCGACCTCTACCCGGTCTCGATCGACGACGTCGTGGCCGAGGCCATCGAGCGCTCCCGCGTCGACGCCGACGCGCGCCAGGTGACGCTCGTGGTCGGCGGCTTGCACGGGCTCTGGGTGGTCGGGGACGAACAGCTCCTCATCACGGCCGTCCGCAATCTCATCGACAATGCGATCAGCTACTCGGAGCAAGGTAAGCGGGTCGGCGTCGGAGTGTCCCGGCGCGAGGGATTCGTCGAGATCGCCGTCGTCGACCAGGGGATCGGGATCGCCCCCGAGGACATCGGCCGCATCTTCGAGCGCTTCTACCGGGTTGACCCGGCGCGCTCCCGGCAGACGGGCGGCACCGGCCTCGGCCTGAGCATCGTCAAGCATGTGGCTGCGGACCACGGTGGCGAGGTGAGGGTGTGGTCGACTCCGCAGCGGGGCTCCACCTTCACGTTG
>JAHECE010000242.1 GCA_024641895.1 Actinomycetales bacterium | reverse complement strand
AACGTGCGCGGGGTCGACGCAACGGTGAAGTTGGCCACGGCCGCCCCCGAGGGGGTGAACCGGAGCTCGGGGTCGGCCGTGAGGTTCCCCACGACGGTGATGACGGTGTCGCCTGCCATGAACGGCTCCTGCGGTCAGTGCGGTTGTGTCAGTACGGACGGCTCGGTGCCGTCAAGGGCAGCTGCCCTTGCGGGCAGTGCTGCCGATGCAGGCGTGAGCGCCGGTCCGGTCGACTCAGTGCGCGTCCGGACGGATGAGCTTCGTGCGCAGGACGGCCTCGTTGAGGCCGAGCTGGCGGTCGAGCTCCTTGGCGACGTCGGGCGTCGTCGTCATGGTGACGACGGCGTAGATGCCCTCGGAACGCTTGTTGATGTCGTAGGCGAGCCGGCGCTTGCCCCAGATGTCGACCGTGTCCACGGTGCCACCGCTGGTGCGGACGACACCCAGGAGCTTGTCGAGCGACGGGGCCACGGTGCGCTCGTCGACCTCCGGGTCGAGAATCACCATCAGCTCATAGTTGCGCATGCTGAATACCCACCTCCTCTGGACTGGAACGGTCACGGAATCTCCGTGACAGGAGGGTGTTGCGTGCGGGTCGTCCGTCGGTCAGGCGCGCGTCGAGCGCACCAGACGATGGCGGACCCGCCGAGGATAGCGTGCTCGGCCGACGTGGCCGAACGCGACGCCTGTGAGTCGAGCTAGGGGGTCGTGGGGTCCGGGGTGGTCGTGGGGTCCGGGGTGGTCGTGGGGTCCGGGGTGGTCGTGGGGTCCGGGATGGGCAGGGGCAACGGCACGGACGCCCCGGCGCCGCCGCCTGGGCCACCACCGCCACCGCCTGGAGCGGCGGGCCCGGTGGACACGACGACGCTCACCACGCTGTCGACCGGCACCACGGTGCCCGCGGCCGGCTCCGTGCGCAGCACCGTGCCGGCAGGCTGGTCGGACGCTTCCGAGACCGGATCGCCGGGCGTCAGCCCCTCCCGGCGGATCTCGGCCTCGGCCTGGCCGGCCTGCATCCCGGCGACGTCGGGAACCGCGACCTCGGTCGGCGTCGGCGTCGGCTCAGACGTCGGCGTCGGTGTGGGGGTCGGCGTCGGTGTGGGGGTCGGCGTCGGTGTCCGGGTCGGCTTGGTCCGCGACGGGAACTGCTGGACTTCCATGCCCTGCACCGCCGTTGTCATGTACTGGGTCCAGATCGTCGTCGGGTAGGTGCCACCCGCGATGATGTTGACGCCGCCGAAGCCGGTGAGGGACTCCTCCGACCCGTCCTCGCCCACCTGGTACATGACGACACAGGTCGCGAGCTGCGGGATGAATCCGCAGAAGAGCGCCGACTTGTTGTCCTGTGAGGTGCCGGTCTTGCCGGCCGCCGGCCGACCGATCGCGCGCGCGGTCCTGCCCGTCCCGTTCTCGACGACCTGGGTCATGGCGTACGTGGCGTCGGCGATGACCTGCTGGTCGAACTCCCGCTGGCCCCTGATGTCCGCCGTGTAGAGCAGGGTCCCGTCCGCGTTGGTGACCGAGGTGACGATGAAGGGATCGTGTCGCACGCCGCCGGCGGCGTAGGTCGCGAACACGTGGGCCATGTCGATCGGATGGGGAGAGGCGGGCCCGAGCACGTTGCTCGGGAACGGCTCGAGGCCGACGGTGTCTTCCGGCAGCCCTGCCCGCTGCGCGACATCGACCGTCTTTTCCGGGCCGACCTCGACGTTGAGCTGCGCGTACACGGTGTTGACCGAGTTCTCGGTGGCCTCGACGAGGTCGATCTCGCCTCGGTCCACGGAGTCGAAGTTCTTGACCGTGCCGCCGTAGCCGGGGATCTCCATCGGCGTGTAGCTCTCGAAGGTGTCCTCGAGGGTGTAGCCGTTCTCGAGGGCGGCGATGAGGGTGAAGGGCTTGAACGTCGAGCCGCCCTGCGCTCGGTCCTGGGTCGCGGCGTTGCGGGGCGAGGTCACGTAGTCCGGACCGCCGTAGAGCGCCTGGATGCCGCCTGTCTGTGAGTCGATCGAGACCAAGGCGACCTTGTTGTTGGCCGGTCTGCTGTCGGGGAGGCTGTCGACGGCGGCCACCGAGGCCTCCTGCTTGACCTCGTCGATCGTCGAGAGGATCTGCAAGCCTCCTTGGTCGAGCTGCTCCTCCGTGAAGCCCTCCGACGTGATGAGCTCGTCCCGGACCATGGCGAGCAGGTAGCCGTTGGGCCCCGCGAACCGGTCGGTCCGCGTGTACTCGACGGTCTCCGGGAACACCGCCGCGTCCCGCTCTGCCTGCGTGATGTGGCCGTCCTCGAGCATGTTGTCGAGCACGCGGTTCCAGCGCTCCTCGGCGCGCTGCGGGTTGACCTGAGGATCCCAGGCGCTCGGCGCCGGGATCACGGCCGCGAGCAGGGCCGCCTCGGAGAGCGTCAGGTCCGCGGCGGACTTGTCGAAGAACGCCTGGGACGCGCGCTCGATGCCGTAGGCGCCACGACCGAAGTAGATGGTGTTGAGGTAGTTCTCGAGCACCGTGTCCTTGGACTCGACCCGGTCGATCTTGAGCGCGATGACCGCCTCGCGGAGCTTGCCGAAGTACGTCGTCGTCGTACCGAGGAAGTAGCGCTCGACGTACTGCTGCGTGAGGGTCGAACCCCCCTGGGTGTCTCGCCCGAGGAGGTTGTTCCACAAGGCACGAACGATGCCGCGGGGGTCGACCCCACGGTTCTCGTAGAAGGTGCGGTCCTCCGAAGCGATGACGGCGAGGCCGACTGTGGTCGCGACCTGCGAGAGAGGGACGCTGCGGCGTTCGACTGCCGAGAACTCCCCCAGCGTGGTCTCGCCGTCGGCGTACAGGACCGTCGACGTCTGCGCCTGCGCGGCGTCGTCGGGGTCTGGGATCGGGACCGTCGCATAGGCGAACGCAAGCAGGCCGAGAACGACGATCACGACGAGCCCGGCCAGGAACAGGAGCAGCCGCAGGCTGGGTACCCAGCGCGCTGCTCCGGTCTTGCCGGCACGTGGGTAGTTCAGACCGCGCTTCTTGGGCGTGGCCGGAGCTCCACCACGCGGGTTCGCGGGAGCACGGCTCTTGTCGCGGTCGCCTGCCACACTGTCCTTCTCTCGTCATGCCTGCAGGTCCTGGCGCCGGCACGAGCGATGAAGATCCGCGCTCGACAGCCACCGGCAGCCCGCGCAGTGTCCTTCCGGGCAAGACGCGGGCCTGCTCAAGTATGAGCGCCTTGACCCCCGTGCTGCGCCGTTCCGGTCCGAGACGGTGCACGCCGCCGGCCGCCGACGGCGTTCTCGACCGGCTTGCGGACCCTCGAAGGCCGTCAAGCACCTGTTCCCCGGGTGCTTGACGGCCTGGGCTCCCCGCGACCGGCCGGTGTGACATCCGCGACACGGGCGCCCTTCACGTTGACGCGACACAGCGACGAGATGTATCAATGTGATACATCGGATTCCGTCGACCTGGCGGCTTCCCCCACCTCGCCCTCGCCCCCGAAGGGAACCACTGGTGCGAAATCGCTCGGAGGTTCTCGAGCTGGCCGTGCTCGGTCAGCTCCAGAACACACCCATGCACGGGTATGAGCTCCGGAAGCGACTCAACGCCACTCTCGGCCCCTTCCGCGCACTGTCCTACGGCTCGCTCTACCCGTGCCTCAAGTCGTTGGAGAGCGGCGGCTGGATCGAAGCGACGGAGACCGCCGCGCCGCCCCACGCCCTGTCGGGCAAGCGCGCGCGCATCGTCTACCAGCTCACCGCGGACGGCAAGGAGCGACTGGCCGCGACCCTCTCCCACGCCGACCCGGCGTCCTGGGAGGACGAC
>JAHECE010000038.1:6010-14394 GCA_024641895.1 Actinomycetales bacterium | reverse complement strand
CGTCGGCGTCGTCGTCGTCGTCGTCCGAGCGTGTCCCGCCGACGACCGGCGCGAGCGAGGCGAGCGAGACGTCCGCCGCCGTGGGATAGCGGAAGGAGAGGTTCTCGCACTCGAGCCGCAAGGGCCCGTCGGGGAGATCGACGGCGTCGGGCGCGTCCTCGATCGCCGGGCGCAGGTCGAGCACCTCGAAGACCCGCTCGAACGACACGAGCGCCGTCATGACGTCGACCTGGACGTTGCTCAGGGCGGCCACGGGGCCGTACAGCCGGCCGAGCAGCGCGGCGAACGCCACCAGCACCCCGACCGTGACCGCACCGCTGATCGCGAGCCAGCCTCCGAAACCGTAGACGAGCGCCGTCGCCAGCGACGTCATCGCCCCGAGCGCGGCGAAAAAGACGCGGTTGCTCATGGCGGTACGGACGCCCAGGTCACGCACCCGAGCCGCCCGCTCGGCGAACTCCTCGTCCTCCCGGCGCGGGTCGCCGAATATCTTGACCAGGAGGGCGCCGCTGACGTTGAAGCGTTCGGTCATCCGGTTGCCGAGCTCGGCGCCCGCGTTCATCCCGAGCCTGGCGAGACCGGCCAGGCGGCGGCCCACCCGTCGGGCCGGCAGCAGCAGCACGGGGACCACGAACATCGCCACGAGCGTGATCGGCCAGGACAGCGCCAGCATCGTCGAGAGCACCACGGCGACCGCGATCGCGTTGGACACGACCCCCGCGAGGGTCGAGGTGATGGCCTGCTGGGCGCCGACGACGTCGCTGCTCAGCCTCGTCACCAGCGAGCCGGTCTGGGTTGCGGTGAAGAAGGACAGCGACTGCCGCTGCACGTGCGCGAAGACCTCGGTGCGCAGGTCGTAGACCAGGCCTTCGCCGATCCGGGACGAGAACCAGCGCTGCAGGAGGCTCAGGCAAGCCTCCGCCAGGGCGACGACGGCAACGGCCGATGCGAGGCCGACGACGAGCGACCGGTCGCCCGTCGCCACGCCGTCGTCGATGATCCGCCGCAGCAGGAGCGGCGTGGCGACGACGAGCAGCGCACTCGCGACGACGATCGCGAGGTAACCCGCGATCTGTCGGCGGTAGGGCCGCGCGTACGCCGCGATCCGCGGCCACGTACCGGGTGCGACACGGTGGTCGACGGCGCCCGCTCCCTGGCGGTACGAGCGCAGCAGGGACCAGGCCCCGCCGTGCATGCTCACGGCGAGGTGTGCAGTCGGAGCTGGGCCTTCTCGAGGCCGAGGGTGACGACGTCGGCGTCGGCGTCGGCCGCCTCGACGAGGGTCACCTCGAGCTCACGTCGCTCGGCGATCGAGAAGTCGCGGAGGACGTACTCGGCCGCGTCGGTGCGACCGGGCGGACGTCCGATCCCGACCCGGCACCGCACGTAGTCCTTCGAGCCGATGGCCGCCGAGATGCTCCGCAGGCCGTTGTGCCCACCCTCGCCCCCACCGCGCTTGAGCCGGACGACGTCGGCGGGGAGGTCGAGCTCGTCGTGCACGACGATCAGGTGTGGGGCGCTGACGCCGTAGAAGGAGCACAGCGCCCCGACCGGTCCGCCGGAGACGTTCATGAAGCTGGCCGGCTTGGCCAGGACGACCCGCGGGCCCGGCACGCCACCGGCGAGCACCCCCAGTCGGCCGTCGAGCACCGCGGCGCGCGCCTTGTGCGTGGTGAACGTCCCCGGCATCCGGTCCGCGAGCACGTCGAGCACCATGTGCCCGACGTTGTGCCGGTTGCGGGCGTAGGTCGGCCCGGGGTTTCCCAGGCCGACCACCAGCCACGGTCCGTCCATCGACTGACGTGCGCCGGGCTCAGGCCTCGGCGCTCTCCGGTGCCGCGGCGGCTGCGGGAGCCGTCGTCTCGCCCACGGCGGCCTCGGCGGCCTCGGCGGCCTCGGTGGCCGGGAGTGCGATGCCGATCACGATCGCCTCGGCGTCCGTCTCGAGCTCGGTACCGGGGGGAAGTGTGAGATCGCCGGCGCGGAACACCGTGCCGGCCACGGCGCCCTCGACCGAGACCTCGACCTTCTCGGGGATCCGGGTGGCGTCGGCCACGACCTTGATGACCGCGAGGTCCTGGGCGGCGACGGTGCCCGAGGCGGACTCGCCGACGACGTGCACGGGGATCTCGACTCGCACCTTCTCGCCCTTGCGGACCAGCACGAGGTCGATGTGGTCGATCACGGGCTTGATCGGGTCGCGCTGGATGTCCTTGACGAGCGCGAGCTCCTGGTGGCTCTCGAACTCCAGGGTGATGAGCGCGTTGGCGCGGCCCTTGAGCGCGAGGAAGGTGTCGTGCCCCGGGAGCGTGAGGTGCACGGGCTCGGTGCCGTGGCCGTAGAGGACGGCCGGGATGGTGTGGGCGCGACGCGCTCGACGGGCGGCGCCCTTGCCGAACTCGGTGCGCAGGGTGGCGGCGAGCGTGATCTGGTCGGACACGTTTCTCCTGGTGCAACTGGCGGCGCGCGCGGTGCGCGCCTCGTGACTTCGGTGGGGCCCCTGGGCGCAGAACGTCGATCCGACGGCGCGAGAGCGCGCCACCGCGTCGATCACGAAGCCGGCAGGACCCGAGGTGCGGCGAGCACTTCAGGCCTCCGACGTTCCTCGCCGAGGCAACCAGCAGATTCTAGGCGACCGCCGGGCGG
Organism: Actinomycetales bacterium; assembly: GCA_024641895.1. GTDB lineage: Bacteria > Actinomycetota > Actinomycetes > Actinomycetales > JAHECE01 > JAHECE01. The sequence goes on along the minus strand of JAHECE010000038.1, from coordinate 11,748 downwards.
GCGGCCAAAAGGCGTTGTCAGGAGTTGCCGTCGAAGAGGCTCGTCACGGAGCCGTCGTCGAAGACCTCGCGGATCGCTCGCGCGATCAGCGGGGCGATCGACAGGACCGTGAGCCGCTCGAACCGCTTCTCGGTCGGGATCGGCAAGGTGTCCGTGACGATGACCTCACGCGCGCCGCAGTCCTGCAGCCGCTGCGGTGCCGGGTCGGAGAGCACACCGTGGGTGGCCGCCACGATGACGCCCCGAGCCCCCTCGCGCAAGAGCACCTTCACGGCCTCGGCGATCGTGCCGCCGGTGTCGATGAGGTCGTCGACGAGCACGCAGTCGCGGCCCTGGACGTCGCCCACGACGCGGTTCGCGACGCTCATGTTCGGGCGCGTGACGTCGCGGGTCTTGTGCACGAAGGCCAGCGGGCAGTCCCCGAGCTTGGCGGCCCACTTCTCGGCGACCCGGATACGGCCCGCGTCCGGTGAGACGACCGCGAGGTTGGACAGGTCGACCCGCGTCCGGACGTAGTCGGTGAGGATCGGCATCGCCCAGAGGTGGTCGACGGGTCCATTGAAGAAGCCCTGCGTCTGGGCGGCGTGCAGGTCCACCGACATGAGCCGGTCCGCCCCTGCTGCGTCGAACAGGTCCGCCAGCAGGCGCGCGGAGATCGGCTCGCGACCCCGGTGCTTCTTGTCCTGACGGGCGTAGCCGTAAAAGGGCAGGATCGCGGTGATCTGGTGCGCCGAGGCCCGCTTGAGCGCGTCGACCATGAGCAGGTGCTCCATGATCGCGTGGTTGACAGGGGCCGCGTGGCTCTGCAGCACGAAGGCATCGGCGCCGCGGACGCTCTCGGCGAAGCGCACGTAGATCTCGCCGTTGGCGAAGTCGTAGGCCGTCGTGTTGAGCAGCTCGCAGCCGAGCTCGCGCGCGACCGCCGCGGCGAGGTCCGGGTGGGCCCGCCCGGAGGCGAGCACGAGCTGCTTGACCCCGTTCGTCGTGATCGGGTTCATCGTGCGTCCTCTGAGTCGCTGGTACCGGTGGACGGGGCGTCGCCCGCGGCGCGCGCGCGCTCGGCCTTGGCCTGCGTCGAGAGCGCCGGGTCGCCGGACCTCGACTCGAGCGCAGCCTGGGCCGCCTGTGCGGCGGGCGTGCCGGCTCGGTAGCGGATGACCCAGCCGTCGACGTTGCGCTGGGGTGCGACGTTGACGGCGAGCGCGCCGGGGGGCACGTTACGGCGGACCACGGTGCCGGCGCCCGTGTACGCGCCGTCGCCGACCGTGACCGGCGCGACGAACATGTTGTCCGAGCCGGTGCGGGCGTGGGACCCGATGACCGAGCGGTGCTTGGCGACGCCGTCGAAGTTCACGAAGACGCTCGCCGCGCCGATGTTGCTGTACTCCCCGATGGTCGCGTCACCCACGTAGGACAGGTGCGGGACCTTGGAACCAGTGCCGATGTCGGCGTTCTTCGTCTCGACGAACGTCCCGATCTTGCCCTTCTCCCCGAGCCGGGTCCCGGGTCGCAGGTAGGCGAACGGGCCCACCAGCGCCCGGGCGCCGATCGTCGACAGACTGCCGTGGGTCCTGACCACCTGCGCGTCCACGCCGACCTCGACGTCGGTCAACGTGGTGTCCGGGCCGATCGTGGCCCCTTCGCGCACGATCGTCCGGCCGTGAAGCTGCGTGCCGGGAAGGATCGTGACGTCGCGCTCGAGCTCGACCGTGACGTCAACCCAGGTCGTCGCGGGGTCCACGACGGTCACGCCCGCCACCATCGCGGCCTTGAGCACCCGCCGGTTGAGCTCGGCGCCCAGCGCGGCGAGCTGTGACCGGTCGTTGACGCCCTCGAGCAGCATGGGGTCAGAGACCCGCGAGGCTCGGACGATTCGACCGGCGGCCCGCGCGATCGCGACGACGTCGGTGAGGTAGACCTCGCCCTGGTCGTTCTGCGAGCCCAGCTGCGAGAGCGCGGTGCGCAGGACCTCGGCGTCGAAGACGTAGACGGAGGAGTTGATCTCCCGGATCGCGCGCTGCTCGGGTGTCGCGTCCCGGTGCTCGACGATCGCCGCCACCTGGTCGCCGTCCGAGTCCCGCACGATGCGCCCGTACCCGGTGGGGTCGGCAACCTCGGTGGTGAGGATCGTGACGGCGTGCCCGCCCGCGGCGTGCGCGTCCACCAGGCCGTGAAGCGTCGCGCTGTCCAGCAGCGGGACGTCGCCCGCCAGGACCACGACGGCGCCCACGAACGCCGGGGCAGCCGCAGCGCCGCCGGCACCGACGGTCTCGGCCACCGCTGCGGCGTCGAGCACGCTCATCGCGCACTGCACCGCGCGGCCCGTGCCCTTGATCTCGTCCTGGTCGGCGACGAGGGCATGCGGCGCGATGGCCGAGACGTGCTCGGCGACCCGGTCCCTCTCGTGCCGGACGACGACGGCTAGCCGACCCGGGTCCAGCGACTCCGCCGCCGCCACGGAGTGACCGATGAGCGAGCGCCCACCGATCTCGTGGAGCACCTTGGGGGTGCGGGACTTCATCCGGGTGCCCTCACCGGCGGCGAGGACGATGACAGCGGCTGGGCGGTTGTGGCTCACGCGATCCGGCTCCCCAAGGGTCTGGCCCGGGACTGGGTCGACCGGGCGCGGGCGGAGCCAACTCTAGCCCCGCGAGTTCCGCCCCCAGGATTCGAACCTGGACTGCACGGCTCCAAAGGCCGGCGTGCTGCCGTTACACCAGGGCGGACCGACCACGTGGGTCGCAGCGGTCAGTCTGCCAGTCGGAGCGGTCCCGTGAGGGGGCGCCCAGGGCGCGGCATGATGGGCGCATGCCCCCCGAGCCCAGGCGACCCGTGCGGGCCCGCATGACAGGCAAGGAGCGCCGTGAGCAGCTCCTCGAGATCGGCAGGACCCTGTTCGCGGAGAAAGGCTTCGAGGGGACGAGCGTCGAGGACATCGCGGCGAGCGCCGGCGTCTCCAAGCCCGTGGTCTACGAGCACTTCGGCGGCAAGGAGGGGCTCTATGCGGTGATCGTCGACCGCGAGGTCCAGCGGCTCCTCGTCACACTCACCGAGCCGCTGCAGGTCCGCGCGCACCCGAAGGTGCTCGTCGAGCGGACGGCCCTCGCGCTCCTGGACTACATCGAGACGAATACCGACGGGTTCCGGATCCTGGTCCGGGACTCCCCCGTGGCCCAGGCGACCGGCACCTTCTCCTCGCTGATCGGCGACGTCGCGACCCAGGTCGAGGGGGTGCTGGCCGAACAGTTCAGGCTCCGCCGGCTCGATCCCGCGACTGCACCGCTGTACGCCCAGATGCTGGTCGGCATGATCGCCCTGACCGGGCAGTGGTGGCTCGAGTCGCGCAGCCCGGACAAGGCGACGGTCGCCGCGCACCTGGTCAACCTCGCCTGGAACGGGCTGCACGGGCTCGAGGCCGCGCCCGAGCTCAGCACCACGCCCAGGACGCGCGGGGCCTAGAGCCCTCGACCGCCACCGCCGGGGAGAGCAGGATCGAACGCATGAGTCCTGCGATCCTCGAGTTCGACAGCTTGTCGAAGGCCTACGGGCGGCTCCAGGCCCTCCGGTCCGCCTCGTTCAGCGTCCGGGCGGGCGAGATCTTCGGCTTCGTCGGCTCGAACGGAGCCGGCAAGACGACGGCGATGCGCATCGCGCTCGGCGTCCTCGCCGCGGACGCCGGCGAGGTCCGCTGGGCCGGGGCTCCGCTCGACCTCGAAGCCCGTCGCCGCGTCGGCTACATGCCCGAGGAGCGCGGCCTCTACCCGCGGATGAAGGTCGGCGGGCAGCTCGTCTACCTCGGCCGGCTGCACGGGATGAGTCCTGCGGAGGCGCGGGCCGCGATGGAGGCCTGGACCCTGCGCCTCGGCGTCGCCGGGCGGCGCGACGACGAGGTGCAGAAGCTCTCCCTCGGCAACCAGCAGCGGGTCCAGCTCACGGCGGCGCTCATGCACGACCCGAGCGTCCTCATCCTCGACGAGCCGTTCTCCGGCCTGGACCCGGTCGCGGTCGACGTGATGTCGGACGTCCTCCGGGAGCGCGCCGACGCCGGAGTTCCCGTGGTGTTCTCCTCGCACCAGCTCGCTCTCGTCGAGGGGCTGTGCGATCGCGTGGGGATCATCCGCAACGGCTCGATGGTCGCCGTCGGCTCGATCGCGGAGCTGCGTCGGACCGAGGCGCCGCGCTGGGTCGTCGACGCGCCGGACGCCCCTGCGGGCTGGGCGGACGGGTTGCCGGGCGTGGCGGTCGTCGGCCTCGACAGGACGCGGACGACGCTCGAGGTGTCCTCGACCGCTCCTGGCGCCGAGCAGGCCGTGCTGGCCGCGGCCCTGAGGACGGGGCGCGTGCGGGAGTTCGCACCGGTCCGGCCGTCGCTCGCCGAGCTCTACCGCGACGTGGTCAGCCAGGCCGAGCCGCCGCTCCCGAGCGCACCTCCGGCCACCCGAGGCAGGTCCCGGTGGACGCGACGCGGGGACGCGGCGTGAGCGCGCGGGCGATGGGTCTCGTCGCGGGCCGCGAGGTGCGCACGCGCGTACGGAACAAGACCTTCATCTGGACGACGGTCGTCATCGTCGTCGGCATCATGGTCGCCGGCTTCCTGATCAGCACCTTCGCCGACGACGTGGTTCCCGCTCAGATGGTCGGGGTGACGGCTGAGACCGCCGTCCTCGGCCCGCCTCTCGTGGCCGCCGGTACCGCGACGGGCGTGCCCATCGAGACCCGGACCGTCACAGCCACGACCGGCGAGGAGCTCGTCCGCGACGGCACGCTGGACGCCCTGATCACCGGGGACGCGACGGACCCGGTGGTCGTCGTGAAGACCGGGGTCGGCTCCTCGCTACGGCTGTCGTTCGCGATCCTCGCCCAGCAGCTCGCGCTCGACGAGGAGATCACGGCCCTCGGCGGGAACCCGGCCGAGGTGGCCCAGAACGTGGCAACGGCGTCGCTCGACGTCCGGGCGCTCGAGCAGGCCGCGCCGGTCGACGAGAGCCTCGCGGTGACCGGGATGCTCGGCGGCGTCCTCATCTTCATCGCGATCGCGATCACCGGGCAGCTCGTCGCCCAGGGCGTCGTGGAGGAGAAGACCAGCCGGGTCGTCGAGCTCCTCCTGTCGACGATCCGCCCGTGGGAGCTCATGGCCGGCAAGGTCCTGGGCATCGGAGCGATCGGGCTCGGGCAGCTCGTCCTCATCGCCGGGACCGGCCTCGGGACCGCGGCCGCCACCGGGGTGCTCGCTGACATCCAGATCAACATCACGGCCACCGTGCTGTGGGTCCTTCTGTGGTTCGTGCTCGGCTACGCGATGTTCTCGCTCGTGCTCGCGGCCATGTCGGCCCTGGTCTCACGCCAGGAGGACGTCGGCTCCGTCGTCACCCCGGTGATGCTCGTGATGATGATCCCCTACTTCGTCGGCATCACCGTGGGCATCCGGAACCCCAGCAGCCCGCTGGTGACGAACCTGTCTCTCGTGCCGTTCTTCTCACCGTTCCTCATGCCGATCCGGATTGCCACGGGCACGGTCGCCGGCTGGGAGCTGGCCCTCACGGTCACCCTTGCCGTCGGGATCCTCCCGGTCCTCGTCTGGTTGACCGGGAGGATCTACGGCAACGCCGTGCTGCGCACCGGCGCCCGCGTGTCGCTCCGCGAGGCGCTGCGGGGGTCCTGAGCGTTCGGTCCCGGGGCGCGAGACGCCGCCACCGTAGGCGCACCTCGCTCGGTCGGGTTCAGCCGAGGCCGCACGG
>JAHECE010000038.1:0-6000 GCA_024641895.1 Actinomycetales bacterium | reverse complement strand
AAGTCACCCCGGTCACTCCAGTCACTTCGGTCAGCCGGCAGCCTCGGCGGCCTCGAGCCACTCGTCCTCGAGGGCCCCGATCCGCTCCTCGACGTCGCGCAGGCGGCCGGCCAGCTCGACCAGGGCGGCGTGGTCGGTCGCGCGGGCCGCGAGCTCGGTGTGCAGATCGGACTCCTGCCCACGCAGCTTGTCGAGCTGGCGCTCGAGCCGCGCGAGCTCTTTGCGCGCCGCCCGCGTGACTGCCGGATCGGAGACCGGCGACGACGGTGCGGGTTCGCCCGACCCGACGGCTGGGCCGGCGCCCGCTGGCTCGCGCCGGGGCGACCCGTTCTTCCCCGCACCTTGCCTCGCGCCGGCGACCCCGATCGCGGCCGGGACCCGGGCCGGTCTCTGGGCCACTGACCGCACCGCGCCCGCCGCCGGTCCCCCGCGATCGCCGGACCGCCTCAGCTCCAGGTACTGCTCGACCCCGCCGGGCAGGTCGCGGATCGTCCCGTCCCCGAACAGCGCGACCTGGGTCTCCGTGACACGTTCGAGCAGGTAGCGGTCGTGCGAGACGACGACGAGCGTCCCCGGCCACCCGTCCAGCAGGTCCTCGACGGCGGCGAGCGTGTCGGTGTCGAGGTCGTTGGTCGGCTCGTCCAGCAGCAGCAGGTTCGGCTCACCGACGAGCAGCCGCAGCAGCTGCAGCCGGCGCCGCTCGCCACCGGAGAGCTCCCCCACCCGGGTCCACGCGCGCTCTCGCGTGAAGCCGAGGCGCTCCACGAGCTGGGTCGCGGTCAGCTCCTTGTCGCCGACGGAGACGCGGGCGCGCACCTGCTCCACCGCTTCGAGTACCCGCAGGTCAGCGATGGCGTCGAGCTCGCGGACCTCCTGGGAGAGGGTCGCGGCGCGGACCGTCTTGCCCCGGCGAACCTTCCCCGACGTGGGTCCGAGCGACCCTTGGAGCAGGCGGAGCACCGTGGTCTTGCCCGCGCCGTTGACGCCGACGACGCCGATGCGGGCGCCCGGCGCGAGCCGCCAGGTGACGTCGTCGAGAATCCGCCGCGGCTCGCCGTCCGGCCCCGCGAACTCGACCGAGACGTCCTCGAGGTCGACGACCTGCTTGCCGAGCCGGGCGGTCGCGAGCTTCGTGAGCTCGAGGGTGTCCCGGGGCGGGGGCTCGTCCGCGATGAGTGCTGCTGCGGCGTCGAGTCGGAACCGCGGCTTGGACGTCCTTGCCGGGGCCCCGCGCCGGAGCCACGCGAGCTCCTTGCGCAGCAGGTTGGCGCGGCGATCCTTGTCGGCAGCCGCCATCCGGGCCCGCTCGGCCCGGGCGAGGACGTACGCCGCGTACGACCCGTCGTATATCTGCACCGAACCGCCGTCGGGCGCCTCGACGACCTCCCAGATGCGGGTGCACACGGCGTCGAGGAACCAGCGGTCGTGCGTGACGACCACGAGCGCTCCCCTGCCGCCGGCGAACCGCGCCGTCAGGTGGCGAGCCAGCCAGTCGACCCCCTCGACGTCGAGGTGGTTGGTCGGTTCGTCGAGCACCAGCACCTCGGCCGGCTCCGTGAGAACGGCGGCGAGCGCCGTGCGCCGCCGCTGACCGCCCGAGAGGGTGCCGACCTCGGCGTCGAGGTCGACGTCCGAGAGCAGGCCGTCGTGGATCTCGCGGATCGCCGCCTGCGAGGCCCACTCGTGGACGTCGAGGTCCCCGTGGACGACGTCGAGCACCGTGCGCCCCGGGGGCAGCGTGTCCGACTGGTCGAGGACCGCCACCCGCGTGCCGCCCGCGCGAGTGACGCGCCCGCCGTCGGGCTCCTGGCGCCCGGCGAGGAGCCGCAGCAGGGTCGACTTCCCCGCGCCGTTGCGCCCGACGACGCCGATCGCGACGCCGTCGTCGAGCCCGAGCGAGACGCCCTCGAACAGGAGACGCGGGCCGGCCAGGACGTGCAGGTTCTCTGCGCCGATCAGGTGAGCCACTAGGCCGGCCCCGGGTGCGCGGGGCCGCGCATGGACTCGAGGACGCGAGCGCCCTGGGTGGGGCCGGTGACGACAAGGACCTCGTCCGCCACCTCGGCGGCCCGCAACCGGTCGGCCACGGACTGCGCGTGGGCGTGCCCCGAGGCGAGAGCGACGACGGTCGGGCCGGACCCCGAGACGATCTGGGCGAGCGCGCCGGCGTCTGCGGCCGCCGCCAAGACCTCGCCGAGCTGCGGCGCGAGGTCGACGGCCCCGGGCTGGAGGTCGTTGACGAGCTCGGGGGCGAGCGCCCGGGGATCCCCGGCCCGCAGGGCGGACATGAGGTCGTGGGAGAGCACGGGCTCGGCGACCGGCCCCGCCTGGCGCTCGTCGAACCGACGGAAGACCGCCGGTGTCGGAAGGCCGGTGCCCTGCAGCGCGAGCACCCAGTGGAAGGTGCCGCGACCGAGCACGGGGCTGAGGACGTCGCCGCGGCCGGTGCCGACGGCCGTCAGGCCGGTCAGCGCGAACGGCACGTCGGCGCCGAGCTCGGCCGCCAGCTCGGCCAGCTCGTCCCGGGCGAGGCCGGTGCCCCAGAGGACGTCGCAGGCCAGCAGCGCAGCGGCCGCGTCGGCGGAGCCGCCACCCATCCCGCCCGCGGTGGGGACGCCCTTGGTCAGGTGGAGCCGGACGCCCTTGTCGACGGCAGCCGAGTCGGCGAGGAGTCGAGCGGCGCGAAGGGCGAGGTTGGTGTCGTCCGTCGGGACGGCCGCGGCTTGGCGACCACTGACCGTCACGGAGAACCCGGGCGCCTCCTGGGCGCGGACGTCCTCGTACAGGGACACCGCCTGGAACACGGTGACGAGGCCGTGGTACCCGTCGGGCCTGGCGGGGCCCACCCGGAGGGCGAGGTTGACCTTTCCGGGGGCGCGCACGTGCACGACGTGCTCGCTGTCCCGGGTGCTCACTCGCTCATCCTGCCTGAGGTGGTGCCGCAGTGCCGTCGCTCGGCGATCTCCGCGAAGTCCTCGACGGCCAGGCGTTCCCCCCGCAGCGACGGGTCGATGCCCGCTGCTTGAAGGAACCGCTCGGCCTCGGCGGCCGAGCCGGCCCAGCCGGCGAGCGCGGCCCGCAAGGTCTTGCGCCGCTGCGCGAAGGCGGCGTCGATGCAGGCGAACACCTGCTCCCGCGTCGCGGACGTCTCGGGCGGGGGCCGCCTGACGAGGCGCACGAGGGCGGAGTCGACGTTGGGCACCGGCCAGAAGACGAGGCGCCCCACCGTGCCGGCTCGGGTGGTGGCGGCGTGCCACGCGGCCTTGGCCGACGGCGCGCCGTACGTGCGCGATCCCGGCGGGGCCGCCAGCCGGTCCGCCACCTCGGCCTGCACCATGACAAGCCCGGAACGCAGGCTCGGGAACCGGGAGAGCATCGTGAGCAGGACGGGCACCGCCACGTTGTACGGCAGGTTGGCGACGATCGCGGTCGGCTCCTCCGGCAGCTCTCGGACCTCGAGCGCGTCCGCGTGCACCACGATCAGCCGCGCGGCGGCCTCGGGGTCCCGGCCGGCGACCGTGCGCGGCAGCTCGTCCGCGAGTACCGGGTCGATCTCCACCGCGATCACGCGGGCGCCGGTCTCCAGCAGCCCGAGCGTGAGCGAACCGAGGCCGGGGCCGACCTCGAGAACGACGTCGTCGGCGGTGACGCCGGAGGCTCGCACGATGCGCCGGATCGTGCCGGCGTCGACCACGAAGTTCTGGCCGAGACTCTTGGTCGGCCTGATGCCGAGCCGCTCCGCCAGCGCGCGGACCTCTCCGCCCCCGAGCAGCGCCGACGACGCCGCGGGGGCCTCGCCGCCGCCTTCGCGCTGATCACCGCTCACCCGCCGAGCCTAGGCCCCCTCCCCCCGACGCCGAACGCATCATGGGGCGGGCCCCAGATCCTTCGGGGCCGCCCCATGATGCGTTCGGCGGGTAGGGCGTCGGGACGAGGGCTAGATCAGCCCGAGCTTCGCTGCGCAGTAAGGCCACTGGCCCCAGCCCGAGCGCGCCTGCAGGATCTGCGCACGCTGGGTCTGCTCGGCGGCCGAGGCGTCGGACGGCAGGCCCGAGCCGCCGACCGCGGCCCACGTGCCGACGGAGAACTGGTACAGCCCGAAGTAGAGCCCGTTCGCGCTGCGAGCGGCGGGGTTGCCGCCGGACTCGCACTGGGCGAGGGCACCCCAGACGCCGCTGGGCGCCGTCGTCGGCCGGGTCTTGGTGCCGACGGCGACGACCTCCTCGACAGGCTGCGCCGTCGTGGTCTCCGACTGGAGTGCGGCGTAGGTCTCGACTCCGTCGACGGTCAGGGTGCGCAGGGTGCGCTCGATCGTGCCGTCGGCACCGGCCTGGATGACGCGACGCTCACCCTTGTACAGGGCGGAGTCGGCCTGCTCACGCGTGGTGTGCGCGATCGCCACCGTCTCGACCCGCTCACCGCGGACCACGCGGCTGACGGTGACGGTGGCAGTGCCGTCGGCGCCTCGCGTGACGAGGACGCGGTCGAGCGGGCCCAGCGTCACTCCGGCCTCGTCGAGGATCTCGTCGGCGAGCGTGGGGCCGTCGACCTGGATCGTCGACGAGGCACCGTCGACGACCACGGTCACGCTGCCGGCGCTGACGACCGGCAGGTCGAGCGCGGTGCGGGCGCCGCCGGTGGAGCGGGAGGCGACGATCGAGGCATCGCGGCCGGAGGCCATGAGGTCGGCGAGCGCCTCGCTGGCGGTGGGCGCGGTGGTCCAGAGGGTCTGCGTGCGGCTGTCGACACTGATCTCGATCGAGTGCGCCTGGCGGACGACGATCTCGTCGCCGTCGGCGATCGCAGCGTGGAGGTCGGGGGTGACCTCGTCGCGGCCGGCGACGTCGATGCCGGCCTGGCGCAGCGCGCCGTCGACCGATCCGGCGAAGGTGCTGACTGTCCGGATCTCGCCGTTGAGGTCGATCTCGACCTTCTTGCTGGCAGACGCGGCGACGGCACCCCCGGCAGTGAGGGCGACGACGACGCCGGCCGCGGCGAGCGCGAGGGGACGTCGGAAGAACGTGCGGGCTGCAGGGGCGAGCGAGGTGGGCGTCGACGGGCGGACGGCCTCGGCGTACGAGCCCTGGTCGGGTTCGCGGAGAAAGGTCACAAAGGTCCTTGGCTCACAGGGCCCGGCACGATCGCCGTGATGCGGCGCGGGCCCGGACGTGTCGTCCGTGCTCCTGCGACCCGCCGGGGATCGATCCGGATGTCGTCGGGCCGAGGATCCGGCCCGGCCGCTGGTGCGGCTCTTTCTTCTGTCTACGACGGTAACCAGATCGTCATGCGGCAACAAGGCCCCGAGGCCACTGACGCCCGTGGCGCTCGTCACACAGGCACAGCCCCCCGTAGCGACTCTCGCAAAGTGGCATTGACCTGCAGCGATACTGATCCGTCGACATCTGGACCAGCGGTGACGTGGCACACACCCCGGGATTCCGGGCCCCTTCGGGCCGGCCCATCCCTCCCGACGGGCGGGAGTCGAGAGGCAGACACCGCAGGGCCGGCCGGTGGGTACCGGCCGGCCCTGCGGGCCGGGGTCAAGGGTGGCTGGTGCCGTTCTCCACAGGCGCCGGACGGTGTGCGGCCCTCGGGTCGGGGCTCAGTACCAGTTGACGGACTGCGAGTGCGACCAGGCGCCGCAGGGCGTCCCGTAGCGGCCAGCGATGTAGTTCAGGCCCCAGGTGATCTGGGTGACCGGGTTGGTGCGCCAGTCGCCGGCGACGGTGCCCATCTTCGAGCCGGGCAGGGCCTGCGGGATGCCGTAGGCGCCGGAGCTGCGGTTCTGCGCGTACGGGTTCCAGTTGCTCTCCTTGGTCCAGAGAGCGTTGAGGCAGTCGAACTGACCCGAGCCCCAACCACGGGCCGCGACCATCGAGCGGCCGATCGAGCGCGGGTCGGCGCCCGAGTAGCTGCCGCTGGGCGCGGCGGGAGCCGCCGGCGCAGCCGCCCGCGCACGCGCCGGCGCCGGCGCCGGGGCGACGTAGGTCCCGACGCGGA
>JAHECE010000241.1 GCA_024641895.1 Actinomycetales bacterium | reverse complement strand
CCGCGTCGTCGATCACGCTCTGAGCGGCCGCGTAGACGGTGTGGATCGTGTCCCCGTGGATCTCGGCGTCCTGTTCGACGCTGGCGAGGGTCGCCTCGTTGACCGCGGCGACGACGCCGGCGGCGACCAGCTCGTCGACGTACCGGGTGCGACGGTAGGCGGGGTCCTCCACCTGGGTCCATGCCCAGATCGGACGCTGCGGCCGTGCTCCGTTCGCGGCGAGGTCCCGCCAGCGGGGGAGGGTGAGCCTGGCTTCGAAGGCCTGGTAGGCCAGGACTGCGCTGGCGATGGCGAAGCGGCCGCGCAGCGCGGCTGCCGCATCGGTGCCGACCTGGTCCAAGATTGCGTCGACGGCGAGGTCCAGCGTGGCCATGGGCATCGAGACGAACGAGGCGATCCGCGGCAGCTCGAGCCCGGCGAACTCGGCGCGTTCGAGCCCTTCGACGTATGCGGCCTGGACGGCGCGGAACCGGTCGAGGGAGAAGACGTGGGTCGCCTCGACGCTGATGCCCTCCGCCACTGCGGCCAGGGTTGCGAACACCCCTTGCTTCGTCGCGGGGATCGCGACCAGGAGGTTGGGGCGGTCGACCAGCTCGCTGACCTTTCGGGCCGCCGCCAGAGTCGCGTCGGGATCGGTGGCGATCCGAGGGTCGAGCGGCGCGGAGACCCAGCCCGCACGGCCGTCGGTCGTCGCGTGGACGTCCGCGAGGGCGTCGCACGCCGCACGGACGTCGTCGGCGATGAGATTCAGCGCGACGGCGTCGGCCCGGGCCCCCGTTCGGCGCAGCCTGTCGAGATCGGCCGCGTACGCGGTGCCGTCGGCGAGCGCGTCCGCGAACGACTCCGGCGACGTCGTGACGCCCACGATGCCGGACCGGGCTATGAGACTCGCGAGCCGTCTGCCGGTGAGCGCGGCCCGAGAGATGCCGTCGATCCAGACTTCCACCCCTGCCGCGGTGAGCTGCGCAAGCCCCTCACCGTTGCGATCCGGGACCGTCGGGTCCATGCCTATCCCCTCGTCGCTGGCGTCGGCCGAGCGGGCCTGCCCGGCGCGTCAGTGCGCGTGCCTGGCCGTCCCGGATACCGACGGTTCCGATCCGGTGCTCCCGCCGCGGCCACCTGCCGCGGCGAGGGACTCCCGTGCTGCCGCCACGACGGCCTCCGTCGTGATCCCGAACTCACGGTAGAGGGTCGCCGGGTCCGCGGATGCGCCGAAGCGCTCGAGGCTCACGGCGCGTCCTGCGTCGCCGATGAGCGCGCGCCAGCTGAGCGCGAGACCGGCCTCGACCGAGACCCGGGCTCGCACGTGGGGCGGGAGGACCGCGGCGCGGTACTCGGCGTCCTGCTCGTCGAACCACTCCAGGCAGGGCGCGGACACCACGCGGGTCGGGACGCCGGAGGCCTCGAGGACCGCTCGGGCCTCGACCGCGTACTGCAGCTCGGATCCGGCGCCGATGAGGATGAGCTCCGGCAGCCCTGTGCCGGCCTCGAGGAGCACGTAGGCGCCGCGTGCTAGCCCGTCGGCCGTGGCGTAGCCGTCGACGCCGCGGGGGAAGGTCGGCACGCTCTGCCGGGTGAGGATCAGGCCGGCGGGCCCCGAGTCGCGCTGGAGGATGGCCTTCCACGCCTGCGTCGTCTCGTTGGCGTCGGCCGGGCGGACGACGGACAGGTTCGGGATCGCGCGCAACGCGGCCAGGTGCTCGACCGGCTGGTGGGTGGGCCCGTCCTCGCCGAGGCCGATGGTGTCGTGCGACCACACGTACACGGCGGGGACGTTCATGAGGGCTGCGAGCCGCACGGCGGGACGCATGTAGTCGCTGAACTGGAGGAACGTGCCGCAATAGGGGCGCGTGAGGCCGTGCAGCGAGATCCCGGAGACGATGGCCGCCATCGCGTGCTCGCGAACGCCGAAGTGCAGGGTGCGGCCGTAGCGGTTGCCCGAGAACTCCTTCGTCGAACGGGCGGTCGGTACGAAGGACGCCGCGCCCTTCATCGTCGTGTTGTTCGAGCCGGCCAGGTCGGCGGAGCCCCCCCACAGCTCGGGCAGTATCGGGGCGAGTGACGTGAGGACGTCGCCCGAGGCGGACCGCGTGGCCAGCATGACGTCGGAGGGGAAGTCGGGCAGGGCGTCGGCCCAGCCCTCGGGCAGCTCGCGCGTGCGAAGCCGTTCGAGCAGCAGGGCGCGGTCCGGGTGTGCGGTGGCCCAGTGGTCGAAGGTGCTCTGCCACGCGGCCCGCACGTGCGACGCGCGGTCGCCCAGCTTGCGGGCGTGCGCGAGGACCTCGGGCTCGACGTCGAAGCTCGCTTCCGGGTCGAAGCCGAGACGTTCCTTGAGGGCACGCACCTCGGGGGCGCCCAGCTTGGACCCGTGCGATCCCGCGGTGTTCTGCTTGGACGGTGCCGGCCAGGCGATGATGGTGCGCAGGCCGATGATGGATGGGCGCGAGGTGTCCGCGACCGCCGCGGAGATCGCGGCGTCGAGGGCGTCGACGTCCTCGACGTACTCCGTTCCGCCGTTCGTCCAGTCGACCTGGTGGGTGTCCCAGCCGTAGGCGCGGTAGCGACCGAGGACGTCTTCGGTCCAGGTGATCTCGGTGTCGCCTTCGATGGAGATGTGGTTGTCGTCCCAGATCACCACGAGGTTGCCCAGCTCCTGGACGCCGGCGATCGACGAGGCCTCGGCGCTGACGCCCTCCTGCAGGTCGCCGTCGGAGGCGATGACGTAGACCATGTGGTCGAACGGGCTCGCGCCTGCCGGGGCATCCGGGTCCAGCAGCCCGCGGGTGCGGCGGGCGGCCATGGCCATCCCCACGGCGCTGGAGATGCCCTGCCCGAGCGGGCCGGTCGTGATCTCGACGCCGGGCGTCACTCCGTACTCCGGGTGGCCGGGGGTGAGCGAGCCCCACGTGCGCAGCGCCGCGATGTCGCCGAGCTCGAGACCGAAGCCCCCGAGGAACAGCTGCAGGTACTGGGTCAGGCTCGAGTGGCCCGCCGAGAGCACGAAGCGGTCGCGCCCGATCCAGTGCGGGTCGGCCGGGTCGTGGCGCAGCCGCGACTGGTAGAGCAGGTAGGCCAGAGGGGCGAGGGCGATCGCGGTGCCCGGGTGCCCGTTGCCGACCTTCTCGACGGCGTCGGCGGCCAGGACACGCGCAGTGTCGACGGCCCGCCGATCGAGATCGGTCCAGCCGACCGCGGCATCGGCGCGCGCGACGACGGGGCTCTTCGTGGCAGTCACCTGTCCTCTTTCCTGTGTCATCCGGCTTTCTTGCGGGCGCACGACGGCCCTTCCTCGACCCCGAGGATGCGGAGGCGGCGTCGTGCCGGCGTGCGCGGTGAGCGAACGCCGGGTGCGCTGTCGTGACGATCTCACCGCGGCCTCCGTCCAACCGAGGACGTCGCGGCAAGGTGCCCAGGACATAAGATAGGAGACAATGCCCGGGTGACGCGCCGGATGACTCGCCGCCGGGAGGCGGCGGGGTGGCGCGGGACGGGTTCGGGACAGGTCCGAGGAGCCGCTGGTCCGGCGTTTCGGCAGGTCGGCTGGCGCGTGGGTATCGCGCAGGATCGGGAGTGGCAGAGCGCGTGAGCAGTGTGCGACCGGTGGCGTCGTCTCCCCCGCAGGCGTCGACCACGACGGCCGCGCGGCGGCGCGCGACGTTCACGCGCGTCAAGGGCTACGTCGCGCTCACCAAGCCCCGCATCATCGAGCTGCTTCTCGTCACGACCCTGCCCACCATGGTGCTCGCCGAGCGGGGCCTGCCGTCCCTCGGCCTGGTGCTGGCCACGCTCTTCGGCGGAACCCTGGCG
>JAHECE010000240.1 GCA_024641895.1 Actinomycetales bacterium | reverse complement strand
GGCTGCTGCGCGCGCTGCTGGGCGCGTCGGGTGTGACGGTCATGAGTGCTGGATCCTTCGGCTGCATCGATGCGGTCTGAGGCCAGGTACGCCAACCGCCGCGGCGAGGGTCCGGCCTGTCAGGCCTCGCCGCGGCAGCCAAGAAGCAGCCGGTGCTGCGCGCTGGAGCGCATAGCGGCACTGTACCCCGATCCTCGGGACGAGTCCCGCGGGCTCACTCCGTGGAGGCGCACCACGTCCCGCCGTCGGTCCGGCCTCCGCAGCTGTCGCCGAACTGCTCGTACTCCGAGCCGGCCGGCGAATCGCGGTAGAGCTGGTCACAGGCCGCGCCGTCCCCCGCCTCGCAGCTGTCCCAGAGCGCGTCGAGGGCGGCGTCGTCCCCGTAGTTCATCGACTCGCCCGACGAGAGTGCGGACTGGTCACCGAGGCCTGCGGCCCCACCGTCGAGGGGACGGTTGATGCACCAGTCGCCCCCCTCAGACCGATCCCCGCACGTGTCGCCGAAGCGTTCGTAGTCCGACCCGGTCGGCGAGTCCCGGTACAGGTCGTCGCACGCGGCCATGTCGCCGCCCTCGCAGGCGTCCCACAGCGCGTCGAGCTCGGCGCTGTCGCCGTAGCTCGTCGCATCGCCGGTGTTGAAGATGTCGCCGACGTCGTTCGCAGCGCGGTTCGCCAGGTTGAAGATGAGCACCGCAATGACGATCCCGCCGATGATCACCACGCCCAGGAGACCCAGGAGCACCCACAGCCACGTCTTGCTCTTCTTCGGCGGCTCACCGCCGTACGGCGGCCCGTACGCGGCGCCGGCGGGTGGACCGTAGGGCTGGGCGCCGTAGGGCTGGGCGCCGTAGGGCTGGGCGCCGGGCTCGGGCTGAGCCACGTACGGTGGCTGCGCGTCGTCGCCCTGGGCCGGGAACGAGAAGATGTCACCGCCGGCCGCCGCCGGCGGCACGTAGGCGCTCGGAGCGGCGAAGTCGCCCGACGGCGCTGCATAGGGCGACTCGGCCGCCGGGGCGTCGGTAGGCGCCTGGGGTGCGGGCTGCGACGCGGCGCGGGCTCGCAGGGCGCCGTCGACGGCGGGGTCACCCAGCTGGCTCAGCCAGTCGAGCAGGCCCGGGTAGGCCGCCGGGTTGGCGGCGACGTAAGGGCGCAGGTCCGGCCGTGAGCCGGCGATGGCCGCGAGGACCTCGCCGGCGGTCGAGGGGTCAGCGGCCTGCGCGGGAGTGAACTCGGGGGCCTCGTCCATGCGATCACGTCCTCGGTGGGCGGTCGGGGTGCTGTGCTGCTGCGACCGCGAGAGCGCCGCCCAACTCGGGTCGGCGCGGCCTGCCCCGGGACCGCATGGTCATCGTAGGCACCGCGCCCCTTGAGCCGCCCTGCGACTCCCCGACGCGCGGGGACCGGTTCTGCGCCCGACCGGCCGGATCACAGCACGGCCGGGAACACCCCCCAGTACGCGGCGATCACGAGCAGCACCAGACAGCCGACGTGGATCCCGGCGATGGTCAGCAGCCCGATCCACCCGGTACGGGCCAGCCGACCGGCCCGGCCCGCAGCGAGGACCCGCGCCGCCGAGACCACGAGGAGCCCCGCCGTCGTGACCCCCAGGAGCTGGACGACGAGCCAGCCCCCGTGCACGAAGAGGGGGTCCGTCTCGTAGTTCAGGGCCAGCTGGGCGACGCGAGCGAGGTAGGCCGCGAACGCGCCGAGGGTGAGGGCGGCACCCAACGAGAGCGCGGCCATCCAGCGGGCGAGCGGCGGCGGGAGGCGACGCGGTCGGCGGCGCACGAGGACCGCCCCGGCCCAGAGCAGCGGCCCGACGGCCACCGCGCCGGCCGCCGTCTGCAATCCCGAGACCAGCATGTCGCCGTCGGCATACCAACGAGGACGCTCCACGGGATCCGCGACGAACCGCTGTACTGGCTGGGCGCCCGCGATCCGCGGTTCGGCCCGCGCGGTCTCCGGCAGGCCCTGGATCCAGCGCGCGAGCACGTCGAGGAACTCCGGGTCGATCTCGCCGTCGACCCGGATGCCGTGGTTGGCGTCGGCGAAGTACCGGACGGTGTAGGCGTTGTTTCCCGCCTCCGCCAGGTCGGTGATCATCACCTCGGCGCCCTGGATCGTCGGCATGGAGGCGTCGGCGGTGCCGTAGACGACGAGCGTCGGCTCCGTCACGGCTCGCTGGTAGGGCCGCACATCGAAGTCGACGTACTCGAAGCCGCCTCCGGGCGCGTGCGAGCCGATGCCGCGCGGGATCGCCCGGAGCAGGGCGCCGGGCACCCCGACGTTGCGCAGATAGGCGTCCGTGGCGAACGCGGCCTGCTGCCGGGGCGAGACGACGGGTGACGACACCTGGATCAAGAAGGCCACATCAGGGCTCGTCGCGGCCGCGATCGGGGCGATCCAGCCACCCTCGCTCTCGCCGTAGACGCCGACCCGGTCCGGGTCGACCCCAGGGCGGCCGCGCAGGACCTCGAGGGAGACCAGGTAGTCCTCGGCCATCGCCGGGTAGTCGCGCTCCCGGGTCGTGTAGGTGTCCAGCCGTTTGTCCGGGACCATCGCGACCACACCGGCGCTGGCGAGCGCTCGCGCCGTCTCCCGGAACGCGGTGTGTCGGCCGGTGCCGGCGCCGTGCATGAAGAGCACGGCGGGGTAGCGCGGCCGCGGCCCGGCGACGGGAGGGCCGGCAACCGGGTCTTCCCGCGGCACCGGTTCGCTGATCTCGGCCTGGACGGTCGCACCGTCGAGCTGGATCTCGACCAGGGAGCTCGTCACCTCGAAGGTGCCCACCGGATAGGTGGCCACGTCTCCGCCGATCGAGACGTCCGCCGTCTGCGGGACGATCGTGCTGTCCAGGGTGCGGGGCGACCAGCCCGGACCGGCCACGGAGCCGAGCAGACCGAGCGCAAGGACCATGGCGAGCGAAGCCACGACCTTCCGGTAGATCACATCGTCCAGGGTACGTGCCTGCTGTGCACCCACCCCCGGCTCAGGGCCTGCGCCGCGTGTGATGCTCGACGCGCCGGCGACGGACGGCGCCGGGACGTCAGAAGCCGAGCCGCCCGAGCTGCTTCGGGTCGCGCTGCCAGTCCTTGGCGACCTTGACGCGCAGGTCGAGGAAGACCCGCGCGCCCAGGAGCGCCTCGATCCCCTTGCGCGCCTGGCTCCCGACCGCCTTCAGACGTGAGCCTCCTGCCCCGATGACGATCGCCTTCTGGCTGGGGCGCTCGACGTAGAGGTTCACGCGCACGTCGAGGAACGGCGGCTGGTCGGCGCGCCTCGGCGAGCCGTCCGGCGCAGCCCGCTCGGTGATCTCCTCCACGACGACGGCGAGCGAGTGCGGCAGCTCGTCTCGCACACCCTCGAGCGCGGCCTCGCGGACGAGCTCGGCCACCATGACCTGCTCGGGCTCGTCCGTGAGCTCGCCATCCGGGTAGAGCGGCGGAGACAGGGGCATGTGTGCCATGAGCAGCCCCGCCAGGGTGTCGACCTGGTAGTCAGTGGTCGCCGACACCGGCACGACCGCGGCCCAGCTCCCCAGCGCGTCGACGGCGAGCAGGTGCTCGGCGAGGCGCTCCCGGGACACGAGGTCGGCCTTGGTGGCGACGGCGATCACCGGCGTACGCGACTCGGCGAGCTCGCGGGCGATGAAGGTGTCCCCCGGGCCGACGCGCTGGTCCGCGGGCATGCAGAAGACGATGACGTCCACCTGCGCGAGGGTCTCCCGCACCAAGTCGTTGAGCCGCTGACCGAGCAGGGTGCGGGGCTTGTGCAGACCTGGGGTGTCCACCAGGATCAGCTGCCCGTCCGCG
>JAHECE010000239.1 GCA_024641895.1 Actinomycetales bacterium | reverse complement strand
TCGGCGTCGGCGTGGTCCTGCTCCTCGCAGTCTTCGCCCTCGGGACCACGGAGGGCGTGACGGAGGACGTCCAGTCGGCCTTCGCCCGGCTGCTGCGCCAGTTCATCCAGGTGCCGCTGAACCTGCTGCAGGCCGTCGTGATCCTTGCCGTGCCGTGGATCGTGCTGGTCGAGCGGCTGGCACACCGCGCCTTCCGCCAGGTGCTCGAGGCCGTCAGCGCCGGCCTGGTGGCGGCTGCCGTGGCGTCCTTCGCCGCCTCGGCCCTGACCGAGTTCGCCGGACCCGCGCTGACCCGCGGCCTGTCGGTGCCGGTCGCCGGCGTGCTGACCATCGTCATCCCGCCGTTCTTCACCGCCATCTCGGCGTTCTTGACCACGTCCGGGTCACGCGACCAGCGAGGGACGGTCGCGTGGTCGTGGAACCTGTACTGGATCGCCCTCACCATCGCGGTCATCACGGGCGAGATCTCCCTTCCGGGGGCCTTCGTGACCGTGCTCGTAGGCCGCGCGGTCGGCCTCGGTGTCCGGTACGCCGTGGGCGTCTACAACGAGCGGGCCTACGGTGCGGCGCTGGTCGAGGGCATCCGCCGGACGGGGCTGGACCCCGTCCGCGTCGTCCGGGTCGGTGAGATCCGCGAGGGAACGCTCCCGCACACCGAGCTCGCGAGCACGACCGCACCGATCGGCCACACCGAGGCGGTGCTCGACCTCCTCGGACGCGGCAGCGAGCTCGTCTTCCGTCCCCAGGTCGCCGGTGACGTCGTCCCGCGCGCCGGGGAACAGGCCGCCGCTGCCGTCGGGGTCAACCCCGAAGCCTTGCCCGTGCCCCCGCGGCTACCTCCCCCGCCCGGGCACCCGACGCCGGCCGAAGGCTCGGCCGAGGCCATCGCCCGCGCAGAGGACCCGGCGGCCCGGGCCCTGGAGCGGCCCGGGCAGGGCCGGGTGTATGCCGTCACGGACGCCGACGGCGAGCGCTGGGACGTCGTCGTCCTCGACGGCGACCGCCAGGTGATCGGCTGGCTCGCCTCGGCCTGGGCCTCCTTTCGCCTCCGGGGCATCGAGCGACGGGCCGTCACCAGCCTGCGCTGGGCGGCCGAGCGTTCCTCGCTCATGACGTACGCGGCACGAGCCGCCGGCCTGCGCAGCCCAGCCCTCATCGGCGTCGCCGAGGTCGAGGACTCCGTCATCCTCAGCCACGAGCACCTGGCCGACGCCCGCCGCCTGGCCGACCTCACGCGGCACGAGATCACCGACGACGTGCTCGCAGACGTGTGGGCGCAGCTGCGCCTGGCGCACACCGCCGGGCTCGCGCACCGGGACCTCGCCGACGACGTGGTGCTCGTCCATCAGGGCAAGGTCTGGATCGTCGGCTGGTCCAACGGCGAGATCGCCTCGGCGGAGCTGTCGCGGCGCGTCGACATCGCCCAGCTGTTGGCCCTGCTGGCCGTGCGGGTCGGCGTCGAACGCGCCGTCGAGAGCGCCGCCCGGGTGCTCGACCACGCGCTCCTGGGCGCGATCGCACCGTTGCTGCAGCCCGTGGCGCTGCCGCGGGAGACCCCGGAGATCACGCGGCACCGCAAGTCGGTGCTCCGCGACCTGCGGGCGGCCCTGATCGAGCTGATCCCGACGGCGGCTGACATCGAACCGGTCCAGCTGACCCGGTTCTCCGCGCGCACGGTCGCGACGACCACCATCGCCGTCGTCGCCGTGTGGCTCCTCCTGAGCAGTCTGAACATCGACCAGCTCAGCGACGCCCTGCAGCAGGCGAACCCGGCCTGGGCCGCAGTCGCGTTCGTCGTCGGGATGGTCACGTTCGTCGGTGCCGCGATGGCCTTGATGGCCTTCTCGCCGGTTCGGCTCGGTCTATGGCGGACGACCCTGGTCCAGGTCGCATCGTCGATCGTCGCACTGGTCGCGCCCGCGGGCGTGGGCCCGGCCGCACTCAACCTGCGCTACCTCAACCGCCGGAAGGTCGAGACGCCGCTCGCGGTCGCCTCGGTCGCGCTCATGCAGGTCAGCCAGTTCGTCACGACGGTGCTCCTGCTCCTGCTCATCGCGGCGCTCACGGGTTCGAGCAGCGCCTTGCAGGTTCCCGACGCCGCCGTGTTCACGGTGATGGGTGCGCTCGTCGCCGCCGGCGGGGTGGCCCTGGCAGTCCCCCGGGTGCGGCAGTGGGCCTGGGCGAAGACCGCACCCACGCTGCGCCAGGTGTGGCCGCGCGTGCTCTGGATCATCGGCCAACCGGGGCGGCTCGGCGTGGGAGTCCTCGGCAACGTCCTGATGACCGGCGGGTACCTCGCCGCGTTCGCGGCCACGCTGGCCGCGTTCGGGTACAGCATCCCGCTGACCCAGCTCGCCATCATCTACCTCGGCGGCATGGCTCTCGGCTCGGCGGTGCCCACACCCGGCGGCGTCGGCACGGTGGAGCTGGCCCTCTCCGGTGGTCTCGCGGCCGCCGGGATCCCGCCCGCGATCGCGGCGTCGATCGCCGTCCTCTTCCGCGTCCTGACCTTCTGGGGCCGCGTGCCCCTCGGGTGGCTCGCGATGCGCCGCCTGCAGAAGGTCCACGAGCTCTGACGACTCACACCCACCGCTGCGCCACCGCGGTGATCACCTTCCAGTCCCGGGTGGTGGCGGCGACGCCGACCCTCTCGATCCGCGCGTTGTTCAGCCGGGCCTTGTGGAACGGTCCGGCGAACCACAGGAAGACGGCGCGGTCGGCCACCCTGGCCCGTTCGCCGGGCACCGCCCATGCCTCGAACGCCGCGGCGGCGTCGGGCGCGAGCGGCGCAGCCAGGAGCGCGACGTAACGGCGCGACGGCGACGGCAGGGGCTGGGAGAACGCGTCGCCCGTCGCGACGATCTCGGCGACCTCCTGGGGTGTCCGCACGATCGCCTTCGTCACCACGTCGAAGTGCTCGGCTACGACGCCCTCGACCACCCGGCTGACGGCATCGGCGTCCCGCAGGGACGTGGAGAGCCGCAGGTTGCCGCTCTGGATGTGCGACTCGACGTCGCGCAGCCCGGCCTCGCCCAGGTGGTGACGCAGGGCCCCCATCGGCACGGACCGGCCTGCGACGTTCACTGCGCGCAGGAAGGCGATGAAGACCGGCACGGGACCAGTGTGCACGGCACGAGTCCACAGGTCCCTCATAGGTCCGGCCCGGCCCGGTCCCAGCCTCGCCCGGGAGAGTCCTTCCATCGCCCCGGGACCAGCCGGGGCTTGTACCGAAGGGCACACGAGACATGACCGACATCCAGCACCCGCACCCCGCTCCCTACCCGCAGCAGACCCCCGAGCCGCGCCCACGGCGCCGCGCCTCGGCCGTCGCCCTCGTCGCGAGCGGGCTGCTCGCCGGCGGCATCCTCGCCGGCACCCTTTCGGCGACCGCTCAGACCGACTCGGCAGACGGCTCGACCAGCGACTCCGTGACCGGCTCGGGCAGCGTCGACGAGAGCACGTCGCGCCACCCCGGCGAGACGCTCCTCGAGGGCGACACGGCGACGAAGGTCCAGGCCGCCGTCCTTGCCGCGTACCCGGACGCGACGATCCTGCGCCTCGAGACCGACTCCGACGGCACCTACGAGGCCCACATCACGAACGCCGACGGCGAACACGTCACCGTGAAGGTCGACGAGTCCTTCGCCGTCACGGGTGAAGAGGCGGGCGGGCCCGGCATGGGCGGGCCCGGCATGGCCGGGCCCGGCGCCGGGGAGACGGCCCTCGAGGGCGACACGGCGACGAAGGTCCAGGCCGCCGTCCTTACCGCGTACCCGGACGCGACGATCCTGCGCCTCGAGACCGACTCCGAGG
>JAHECE010000037.1 GCA_024641895.1 Actinomycetales bacterium | reverse complement strand
CTCGACACCGGTGGCCGAGTGGCCCGGTTCGAGGCCCGGTACGGCAAGAGGCCGGCCGGCAACTAGCGACAGCGAGCGCCGGCGTCCCGCCGACGCACTCCATCGGGTGCGGAGCGGGACGCCGGCGCTCTCGTCTGTCCGTGGGCGCTGCCGTGCCCGCGAGGACGCCGTCCCGGCGTCGGCCACCCGGAGCAGGAGGTACGGCACATGAGCGAGGACTTCGCAGCCGTCGAGCCGCTGCTCGCCGAGCGCGCCGAGATCGAGAAGGCGTTGTCGGAGCCTGCCGTCCATGCGGACGCGCAGCTGGCCCGCAAGCTCGGGCGCCGCTACGCCGAGCTGGGCCGGGTGGCCGAGGCTTACCGCAGCTGGCGGACTGCCGCTGACGACGTCGAGGCGGTCGAGGAGCTCGCCGCGGCCGATGCCGAGTCAGCGGCGGAGCTCGCGGGTGAGGCCGAGGAGCTCCGTGCCGTGGAGGCCGCCGCCCACGAGCACCTGCGACGCGTTCTGGTCCCGCGTGACCCGGACGCCGGCCGAGACGTGATCCTCCAGGTCAAGGCCGGTGAAGGTGGCGAGGAGTCCGCGCTCTTCGCCGGTGACCTCTTGCGGATGTACCTGCGGTACGCGGAACGCCAGGGGTGGTCCACCCAGGTTCTCGATGCGACCGAGTCCGACCTCGGCGGCTACAAGGACGTCTCGGTCGCGATCAAGGCTCGGGGCGCGCCGCAGCCCGACGGCGTGTGGGCGCACCTGCGCTACGAGGCGGGCGTGCACCGCGTCCAGCGGGTCCCGGTGACCGAGTCCCAGGGACGGATCCACACGTCGGCGGCCGGCGTACTCGTGTTCCCCGAGGTCGAGGACGCCGGTGAGGTCGAGATAGACCCGAACGACCTACGGATCGACGTCTTCAGGTCCTCCGGCCCGGGCGGCCAGAGCGTCAACACGACCGATTCTGCCGTGCGCATCACGCACGTGCCGACCGGCATCGTGGTGTCGTGCCAGAACGAGAAGTCCCAGCTGCAGAACAAGGAACAGGCACTGCGGATCCTGCGCGCTCGGCTCCTCGCAGCGCGCCAGGAGGCCGCCGAGGCGGTGGCGTCGGACCTGCGACGCTCGCAGGTGCGCACGGTCGACCGTTCCGAGCGGATCCGGACCTACAACTTCCCCGAGAACCGGATCGCGGACCACCGCACCGGCTACAAGTCCTACAACCTCGATGCCGTGCTCGCGGGGGACCTGGCTCCGGTGATCGCGTCGGCGATCGAGCTCGACGAGGCGGAGCGGCTGGCGGCAGCCGGCGACCGGTCCTGACATGGCCGGGGTTCGGAGCTGGACCGGCGTGCGGGACCACCCTGCGGAAGGCTCGGGACCGAGATGACCGGGACCGAGATGACCGGGACCGAGATGACCGGGACCGAGATGACCGGGACCGAGATGACCGGGACCGAGATGACCGGGACCGTGCCGATGCGTGACGCCGTCAAAGCCGCTGCGCGCGTCCTGACGGAGGCCGGTGTCCGCTCCCCGCAGGTCGACGCCCTGGCGCTCGCTGCGCACGCGCTCGGGCGGGAGTCACTGGTCCTGGCCGTCGCGCCGCCGGCCGATGCGGCGTTCCTCGCGCGCTACGCCGAGCTCGTCGATCGGCGGCGTCGCCGCGAGCCGCTCCAGCACATCGTCGGCTGGATGGCGTTCCGATACCTCCGGCTGCCCTCGGAGCCCGGCACGTTCGTCGTCAGGCCCGAGACCGAGGTCGTGGCCGGCGCTGCTGTCGAGGAGGCGGCGGCGCTGGCCGAGCGCGGCGCGGAGCCGGTTGTCGTCGACCTGTGCACGGGGTCCGGGGCCATCGCGCTGGCCATCGCGACGGAGGTGCCCCGCTCGCGGGTCCACGCCGTCGAGCTCTCGCGCGAGGCCTACGCGGCGGCGCGACGCAACGTGACCGCGGCCGACGTCGAGCTCGGACATGAGGTCGACCTGCGCCTGGGCGACGCGCTCACCGCCTTCCCTGACCTCGACGGTCGGGTCGACGTCGTCGTGTCGAACCCGCCGTACATCCCGCCCGACGCCGTCCCGACCGATCCCGAGGTGCGCGAGCACGACCCTGACCTGGCCCTCTACGGCGGGGGAGTGGACGGCCTCGAGGTGCCCCGCGGCGTCGTCGAGGCCGCCGTCCGGCTGCTGCGACCGGGGGGGCTGTTCGTCATGGAGCACGCGGACGTCCAGGCACAGGCGGTGCGGGCCCACGTCGATGGGACGGGCGCGTTCGAGAGATCCTGGACGGCTCCCGACCTGACGGGTCGCGACCGCATGGTGCTGGCCCGGCGCCGCTAGACGTCTTGGTCGCCGTGTGCTCAGCGGGGCGGGCGACCGGCCTCGGCGGGCAGGAGGAGCACGCGCTCGTCCTCGCGCGGGGCGATGGCGAGCCAGCCGAGCTCGTCGCTGATCCGCGCGGCGAGGGCGGCGGACGACTCGGGCTCGCCGTGCACCACGTAGCAGGCGCGCGGCGGCGCGCTCGCCGTGCGGAGCCAGGCCAGGACGTCGTCGGCGTCGGCATGGACCGAGAGCCAGCCGACCTGGTCGACCTCCGCGCGGACGGGGACGTACTCGCCGAAGCACTTGACCGCCTGCGCCCCCCCGACGAGGTCGGCGCCGCGGGTCCCGGGGGCCTGGTACCCGACCATGAGCACGAGGTTGCGGCGGTCCGGCAGCATTGCCGCGAGGTGGTGCACGACGCGTCCGCCGCTGGCCATCCCCGAGGCCGAGACGACGATGCTCGGGGAGCGGGGCCGGGTGGCGAGCATCGACTCGGCGGAGGTGGTGAGCTCCTCCAGGGTCGGGGGGTAGAGGCGGTGGGCGCCGACGGCATCGGGGCGCAGGTCGTCCGCGCCGGAGGCGAGCATGCGCCGGTAGACGGTCAGTGCGCGCAGTGCCATCGGGCTGTCGACCAGCACCGGCACCTGGGGCAGGGCTCCTGAGGCGATGAGCCCACCGAGCTCCACGAGGAGGATCTCGGTGCGGTCGATCGCGAACGCCGGGATCAGGACGTTCCCGCCGCGCTCCAGCACCGGGCGGATCTTGTCGGCCAGGCCACCCGGGTCGCGTTCCGGGTGGGCGCGGTCGCCGTAGGTCGACTCCACGACGATGGCGTCGGTCGGGCCGATCGGGGCGGGCGGGCGCAGGAGCGGGTGGTGGCCGCGGCCCAGGTCGCCGCTGAAGGTGACGGAGACCTCGCCGTCGGAGAGGTGGACCACCGAGGACCCGAGGATGTGACCGGCAGGCTCGAGCCGGACGCCGAAAGGCCCGGCGACGTCGACCTGTGTCCCGAACGGCACGGGGGCGAACAACGGCAGGAGCCCTTCGACATCTGACGTGGCGTAGAGGGGCTTGGGCGGCCGGTGCTTGGAGGTGCCTTGCCGCGCGGCCCACCGCGCGTCCTCCTCCTGCAGGCGCGCGCTGTCCCGCAGCACGATCTCGGCGAGCGCCCGGGTGCCCTCGGTGCAGAGCACCCGGCCCCGGAAGCCCTTGCGGTACAGCGCCGGGAGGTAGCCGCAGTGGTCGAGGTGGGCGTGGGTGAGGACCACGGCCTCGACCTCGGCCGGATTCACCGGGAAGCCGGCCCAGTTCCGCCGGCGCAGCTCGCGTCGTCCCTGGAACAGGCCGCAGTCGACGAGGACGAGGTGATCGTCCGACTCGACGAGGAACTTGGAGCCGGTGACGGTTCCCGCTGCGCCGAGGAAGGTGAGGTTGGCCGGGAGCCGGTGATTGGGCTCGTGGGTCACGGTGGTCCCCTTTCGAGGCGCCAGCGGTCCCGCGCAGCGCTGCCCGCGACCGGGCGCCTCCTCCTAGCGTCTCGCGTCGACGTCCGTTCCGGAGGAGGTTCGGCGCCCCGGCCACCGGCGGTGCAGGGCGTAGCCGAGGGCGATCCCGACGGCGTCGGCGAGGGCGTCCGTGGCGTCGCCGGACCGGTGCGGCAGCAGCGCAGCCTGGACGATCTCGCTGATCACGGCATGTGCGAGGGCGACGGGGAGGAACCAGCGCGGTGACAGCCCGGCCCGGAGCCCGGTGAAGACGAGCAGGGCGAAGATCCCGGCGTGCACCAGTTTGTCGAGACCGGGTGTCGAGGCGGGCGGCGTGCCGGGGTCCGGCGCATAGAGCACGACGAGGTTGAGCAGCACGGCGAACGCGAGCAGGAGTCGCCTTGACGTCGTCCCGGTCTGCCCGGGGTCGTCGCGCGGGGGAGGAGTGGCCACGGTGCGGGCGAGCATGGCACGCCCGGGCGACCGCTTCTGACAGACTCGCCCGCGTGATGGTGCTCGACTGCCGCGATCCGGCGACCCGCGGGCCGTCGATCGACGAGGCCGTGCACGCCGTCGCGCGCGGCGAGCTCGTGGTCCTGCCGACCGACACGGTCTACGGCGTCGGCGCCGATGCGTTCAATCCCGCCGCCGTGGCGCGCGTGCTCGCGGCGAAGGGCCGCGGTCGACAGATGCCGCCGCCCGTTCTCATCGGGCACGAGCGAACCCTCGACGGTCTCGCGCTGGACGTCGGGGACGACGTCCGGGCGCTCGTCGCGGCCTTCTGGCCGGGTGGCCTCACGGTCATCTGCCGCGCCCAGCCGTCGCTCGCCTGGGACCTTGGCGAGACCAACGGCACGGTCGCGCTGCGGATGCCCGACGACGAGTGCGCTCTTGCCCTGCTTCGCCGCACCGGCCCGCTGGCGGTCACCAGCGCGAACGTCACCGGTGCGCCGGCGGCGCGCACGGCGCAGGAGGCCCAGGGCCAGCTCGGGACCTCGGTGGCGGTGTATCTCGACGGCGGTCCGGCGTCAGGCGGTGTGCCGTCGACCATCGTGGACGCCTCCAGAGGCGTCCCGCGGGTGGTCCGTGCCGGGGCGATCGCGCTCGACGCGCTTCGGGACGTCGTGCCCTCCCTCGTGGGACCGGGCGGCGAGAGCGAAGCGGAGCCGCCGGCGTGAGGGTCTACCTCCTCGTGATGGCGATCGCGGCCGCGGTGACGTTCCTCGCGACGCCGCTCGCCTCCGAGCTCGCGCGGGTGACCCGGGCGACGACGCCCGTGCGCGACCGGGACGTGCACACGACCCCGACGCCGAGGCTCGGCGGGGTCGCGATGCTCGCCGGCTTCGTCGTCGCGATGATCTTCGCCACCCAGATGCCGTTCCTCGCGGGCGTGTTCGAGCTGCCGAACCAGGCGCTGGGCATCGTGGCCGGCGCGGTGCTCGTCTGCCTGCTCGGCGTCGCGGACGACATCTGGGACCTTGACTGGGCCACGAAGCTGGCCGGGCAGGTGCTCGCCGCCGGCGTGATGGCGTGGCAGGGCGTGCAGCTCATCACGTTCCCCGTGTTCGGTCTCACGATCGGGTCCAGCCGGCTGTCCTTGATCGCCACGATCCTCGTCGTGGTCGTCTGCATCAACGCGGTGAACTTCGTGGACGGGCTCGACGGTCTCGCCGCCGGACTCATCGCGATCGGCGGTTCGGCCTTCTTCGTCTACACCTACCTGCTCACCCGTGACGCGACCCCGGTGGACTTCTCCAACCTCGCGACGCTCGTGACGGCGGCGCTCGTGGGAGTCTGTCTCGGCTTCCTGCCGCACAACTTCAACCCGGCAAAGATCTTCATGGGCGACTCGGGCGCGATGCTGCTCGGCCTGCTCGTGGCCGCCGCGGCGATCGTGGTCACCGGCCAGATCGGGGTCGGGACCACGACGCGGCGGGTGCAGTTCCCCGCCTTCCTGCCGATCGTGCTGCCGATCGCGGTGCTCCTGCTCCCGCTGCTGGACATGGCGCTCGCGGTGACCCGCCGGGTGAAGGCAGGCAGCTCTCCCTTCAAGCCCGACCGACTGCACATGCACCACCGGCTGCTCGGACTGGGCCACTCGCACCGGCGAGCCGTCTTGATCATGTATCTCTGGACCGCCGTCTTCGCATTCGGGGCCGCAGCCTTGGCCCTGTTCTCCACGACTGCCGTCATCGTCGCAGTCGGTGGCGGCGTCGTCGTGGCCGCGGTCGTCACGGCGATCGGTCGGCGGCTGCCGCCGGAAGGGCCGGCCGCGGGTACGACCGCCGCCGCGGGTACGACCGCGGCGCCCGGCGACGTCGGGGTGAGCAGCACGGACGCAGGCGCCGACCACGGCGGACCGAACCACGACCAGGAAGATCGATGAACCAGAGCACCAGCTCCTCTGCCACGCAGGACCCGATGCGGCGCATCTTCGAGCGCGTGCTGCGCGAGCTGCTGATCGCGACCGCCGTGATCGCTGCGGTCGGTCTCGTCGCCGGCTACCTGATCGACGCCTGGGCCGGTTTCTTCGGCGCACTGCTCGGCGTCGTCGCCGCGCTGATCTTCACGGGCACGACGGCGCTCAGCATGCTGTACACCCTGCACAAGCCGCCGTCGGTTCTCGCCGGCGTCGTGCTGGGAGCGTGGATCGGCAAGATGGTGGTCCTCATCGTCATGCTGGCGGTGCTGCAGGACATGACCTTCTACAACAAGATCGTCTTCGCCGTGGTGCTTTTGACCGCCGTCCTGACATCGATGGCGATCGACGTGCGGGCGGTGGTTCGCGGTCGGGTGCCGAATGTGCAGACCGGGTCGGACTCCAGCCCAGGGGCATAGCGTTCATGCGCTAGTGTCGGGCGAGCCAGCGGACGGACGGCCCGTAGCAGTGTCGTTCCAACTTCGCGCAGCGCCTGGCAAGGGCCCTACGACCCGGGGAGTGACTCTGTACACGGCATTGACGGTCTTGCCGCTCGCGGCCTCGGATCACGAGGGCAGCGGTGGCGGCTTCCACGCTCCCTCGATCTCCGAGTTCTTCCCGCCGGCGATCTTCGGCGAGGGCACGATCTTCGAGTTCAACCGCGTGATGATGGTGCGGGTCATCGTGACGGCGCTGCTCATCCTCCTGCTCGCGCTGGCCACCCGGAACGCCAAGCTCGTCCCGGCCCGTGCTCAGAACCTCGTCGAGCTCGGGCTGCAGTTCGTCCGGGTCGATGTTGCCGAGCAGATCATGGGCCACAACGCCAAGCGCTTCGTACCCATGATCACCACGATCTTCTTCGGCGTCTTCGCCATGAACGTCGCGGGCATCATTCCGGGTCTCAACATCGCGGGGACGTCCGTGGTGGGGCTTCCGGTGCTGCTCGCACTGTGGGTGTACTTCACCTACCTCTGGACCGGAGTCGCGAAGCAGGGGCTGGGCGGCTACCTGAAGTCGAGCCTCTTCCCGCCCGGGATCCCGTGGTTCATGTACATCCTGATCACGCCGATCGAGGCCCTGCAGGTCTTCATCTTCCGGCCGCTGACCCTGGCCCTGCGGCTCTTGGCCAACATGATCGCCGGGCACCTGATGCTGGTGCTCTGCTTCTCTGCGACGAGCTTCCTGCTCCTGGAGGGTGGCGGGCTGATCCCGGTCACGAGTGCCCTCACCTTCGTCGCCGGGCTCGGCATCACGCTCTTCGAGCTCGTCGTCGCGGCGCTGCAGGCGTACATCTTCGCCCTGCTCTCCGCGGTCTACCTGAACTTGGCTGTCGAGGCGGAGCACTAAGCCGCTCCGAGCAGGCAGTCGGCACCACCCACGAACGCAGTACCCACGTGACGCCGGACAGGCGCCCGAAGGAAGGAACAGGAACATGCTTCTTGCCGAGCTCACCGGCAACATCGCGACCGTCGGATACGGTCTCGCTGCTGTAGGACCCGGCATCGGTCTGGGCATCCTCATCGGCAAGACGATCGAGGGCACCGCACGTCAGCCCGAGGTCGCCAGCCGGCTCTTCACCACGATGTTCATCGGTGTCGCCTTCGTCGAGGTGCTCGCGCTCCTCGGTCTGATCACGGGCTTCCTCTTCACATGATGTCCGCCGTCGCAAGCACAGTACTGCTCGCGGCCGAAGAGACGCCCAACCCTTTCCTTCCGGCTGGGTACGACCTCTTCTGGTCGACCGTCTGCCTGCTGATCATCGGCATCTACTTCTACAAGAAGCTGCTCCCGAGCATGAACAAGGTCCTCGACGAGCGGACCGAGAAGATCGAGGGCGGGCTCGAGAAGGCTGCCGAGGCGCAGGCCGCGGCCAGCGCGGCGCTTGCCGAGAACGAGCGCGAGCTCGACGAGGCCCGGCGCGAGGCCGCCCAGATGCGTGAGGTCGCCCAGGAGGAGGGCAAGACGATCGTGGTCGAGGCTCGGGCTCGCGCCCAGGCTGAGGCTGCCCGCATCGTCGAGACCGCCCAGCGGCAGCTCGAGGCGGAACGTCAGCAGGCGGTCGTCTCTCTGCGGGCCGAGGTCGGCGTGCTCGCCTCGGAGCTTGCTTCGCGGATCGTCGGGGAGTCCCTCCTTGACGACGCTCGGCGCTCTCGCGTGATCGACCGCTTCCTCGACGAACTCGAGGCCGGCGTCGTCGAGGTCGAGAACCCGGTGCGGGAGCTCTGATGCGGGCGACCAGCAAGGCCTCCTTCGAGGCCGCCTCGGCTCGATGGGAGCCGGTGATCGCGAAGGCGGGCGCACGTGGCGTCCAGTTCGGGCGGCAGCTCTACCAGCTGTCGGACCTGCTCGAGGGCGACGCGTCGCTCAGCCGTGCCCTCACGGACCCGTCGCGCTCGGCGCCCGACAAGGCCGCGCTGGTCGACAACATCGCGCGGGGCAAGGTTGACGACGAGGTCGCAGACCTCCTGGTCGAGCTCGTGCAGCTGCGCTGGTCCGCCCCGGCCAACCTTGCGCACGCCCTTGAGGTGCTGGCGGTGGATGCGATCCTCGCGTCGGCCCAGGCACGCGGCGCCCTCGAGAAGGTGGAAGACGAGATCTTCCGCTTCGACCGGCTCCTCGTGGCGGAGCGCGAACTACGACGCGCGCTGGTCGACAGGGAGGCATCGCTCGAGCGACGTCTGGCACTGGTGGACGGCCTTGTCGCCGGCAAGGTGGAGCCGGAGACTCAGCTCTTCATCGATCGTTCGGTCTCCGACCTCCGGGCGCGCAGCATCTTCAGCGCCCTGCACGGCATCGGCGACCGGGCTGCGGCGCGCAGGGCTCGACTCGTTGCGACGGTGATAGCCGCCAGTCCGCTCTCAGCGGCGCAGGCCACAAGG
The DNA here is from genome assembly GCA_024641895.1 of Actinomycetales bacterium. Classification (GTDB taxonomy): domain Bacteria; phylum Actinomycetota; class Actinomycetes; order Actinomycetales; family JAHECE01; genus JAHECE01. The sequence continues at coordinate 5,371 of JAHECE010000037.1, read as the reverse complement.
CTCCGCTCCATCCTCGAAGCGGCTTACGGTCGATCGGTACAGGTGAACGTCGGAGTTGACGAGAAGTTGATCGGCGGCCTTCGGATCACGGTCGGGTCGGAGCTGGTGGACGCCTCGATCGTCGGCCGGCTCGATGAGGCGCGCCGCCGGCTGGCGAGCTAGGACAGGCACGGCCCGGCGACGGGGTCCTCGCGGACCGCAGCGCCGGAAGCGGACATACCGCAGACAGCGGACATACGTGTCGATCGCTCTGAAGGCGATCGGAGAGGTGAAGGAACGCGAAATGGCTGAGCTGACGATCAAGCCCGAGGAGATTCGGGCAGCGCTGGACAGCTTCGTGAACTCCTACGAACCGGCGAGCGCCGTGGCCGAGGAGATCGGGCACGTGGCGGTGGCCGGTGACGGCATCGCTCAGGTCGAGGGCCTGCCCGGGGCGATGGCGAACGAGCTGCTCAAGTTCGAGGACGGCACCCTCGGTATCGCGCTGAACCTGGACGTCCGGGAGATCGGCGTGGTCATCCTCGGGGACTTCACCGGGATCGAGGAGGGCCAGGAGGTCCGGCGCACGGGCGAGGTCCTCTCGGTGCCCGTCGGAGACGGCTACCTGGGACGGGTGGTCGACCCGCTGGGTCAGCCGATCGACGGCCTGGGCGAGGTTGCGACCGAGGGTCGGCGCGCGCTGGAGCTCCAGGCGCCCGGCGTCATGGCCCGCAAGAGCGTGCACGAGCCGCTGCAGACCGGCCTCAAGGCGATCGACGCGATGATCCCGATCGGCCGCGGTCAGCGTCAGCTCATCATCGGCGACCGGCAGACCGGCAAGACTGCCATCGCGCTGGACACGATCATCAACCAGCGCGACAACTGGCGCTCGGGTGATCCCAGCAAGCAGGTGCGCTGCATCTACGTGGCAGTCGGTCAGAAGGGCTCCACGATCGCTGCCGTGCGTGGCGCCTTGGAGGAGTCCGGAGCGCTGGAGTACACGACGATCGTCGCGTCGCCGGCCTCTGACCCCGCAGGCTTCAAGTACATCGCCCCCTACACCGGTTCCGCGATCGGCCAGCACTGGATGTACCAGGGCAAGCACGTCCTGATCGTCTTCGACGACCTGTCGAAGCAGGCCGAGGCCTACCGCGCCGTTTCGCTGCTGCTGCGCCGTCCGCCGGGCCGTGAGGCATACCCCGGCGACGTCTTCTACCTGCACAGCCGCCTCCTTGAGCGCTGTGCGAAGCTCTCCGACGAGCTCGGCGGCGGTTCGATGACCGGCCTGCCGATCATCGAGACGAAGGCCAACGACGTCTCGGCGTACATCCCGACGAACGTCATCTCGATCACCGACGGCCAGATCTTCCTGCAGTCCGATCTCTTCAACGCGGACCAGCGCCCCGCCGTCGACGTCGGCGTTTCGGTCTCCCGCGTCGGTGGCGCGGCCCAGGTCAAGGCGATGAAGCAGGTCTCCGGCACGCTGAAGATCGAGCTCGCGCAGTTCCGCTCGCTCGAGGCGTTCGCGATGTTCGCCTCCGATCTGGACGCCGCCTCGCGTCAGCAGCTCACCCGCGGTGCCCGGTTGATGGAGCTGCTCAAGCAGCCCCAGTTCACGCCGTACGCCACGCAGGACCAGGTCGTGGTGATCTGGGCGGGCACCAAGGGCTACTTCGACGATGTCGAGATCAGCGACGTCCGCCGGTTCGAGTCGGAGCTGCTCGACTACCTGCGTCGCCACACCTCGGTGCTCACGACGATCGTCGAGACCGGCAAGCTGGAGAAGGAGACCGAGGCTGCGCTGAAGGCGGGCGTCGAGGACTTCCGCCGGGGCTTCCTCGGCGCCGACGGCCGGGCGCTCGGTGCGGAAGATGCTGAAGAGTCCGAGGTCGCGGTCGACCAGGAGCAGATCGTCCGGCAGAAGAAGCGCTGACCGATGGCAGGACAGCAGCGGGTCTACCGCCAGCGGATCAAGTCGACCCAGGCCCTGAAGAAGATCTTCCGTGCCATGGAGCTGATCGCCGCGTCGCGGATCGGCAAGGCGCGGGACCGAGCCGTGAAAGCGGCCCCGTACGCACGGATGCTCACCAGGGCCCTGTCCGCGGTGGCGACCCACGCCACGGTGGACCACCCGCTGACCCGGCCGCGCAAGGACACCGACAAGGTTGCCGTGCTGGTCGTCACAGCCGACCGGGGCATGGCCGGCGCCTATACGGCGTCGATCCTGCGGGAGACCGAGCGTCTTCTCGCGGCCCTCGAACGGGAGGGGAAGGAGCCGCAGATCTTCGTCACCGGCAGGCGGGGTCTGGGCTACTTCACGTTCCGGGGCCGGACCGTCATCGACAGCTGGGTCGGTGAGTCGGACGCGCCCCAGGCGCAGACGGCCGATGCGATCGCGGCCCGGCTGCTGGCGGCATTCCGGGCGCCGGCCGACGAGGGCGGCGTCAGCGAGCTGCACATCGTCTACACGCGGTTCCAGTCGATGGTCACGCAGGCTCCGCGGATCCTGCGCATGATCCCGCTCGAGGTCGTCGAGGGCGTCGAGACGCCGACGGAGGAGGAGCTGCTGCCGCTGTACGAGTTCGAGCCCTCCGAGGACGCGGTGCTCGACAGCCTCCTGCCGCTGTACATCCGCAGCCGGATCTACGCAGCCTTGCTGCAGTCCGCGGCGTCCGAGCTGGCTGCCCGCCAGCGCGCGATGCACACGGCCACCGAAAATGCGGACGACCTCATCCGCATGTACACGCGACTGGCGAACAGTGCTCGCCAGTCCGAGATCACCCAGGAGATCAGCGAGATCGTCTCCGGCGCTGACGCGCTGGCATCGAGCTGAGAACTAGCGAAGCGAGAGAAGACATGACAGCCACGGCCACGTCAGGTACGGCACCCGCCGAGCGCACCCCGGGAGTCGGGCGGATCGCCCGGGTGATCGGCCCCGTCGTCGACATCGAGTTCCCGCCGGACGCGATCCCCGAGATGTACAACGCCCTCAAGACGACGGTAGACCTGTCCTCGCAGGGCGAGGGGGAGGCACCCGGTGGCGTCGAGATGACGCTCGAAGTCGCCCAGCACCTCGGTGACAACCTCATCCGCGCCATCGCGCTGAAGCCCACGGACGGTCTGGTGCGCGGCGCCCGGGTCCGCGACACCGGCGCTCCGATCAGCGTGCCGGTCGGCGACGTCACCAAGGGGCATGTGTTCAACGTCATCGGCGAGGTGCTCAACCTCCCGGAGGGCGAGACGCTCGAGGTCAAGGAGCGCTGGCCGATCCACCGCAAGCCTCCGGCATTCGACCAGCTCGAGTCGAAGACCACGATGTTCGAGACCGGCATCAAGGTCATCGACCTCCTCACGCCGTACGTGCTCGGCGGGAAGATCGGTCTGTTCGGCGGGGCGGGCGTGGGCAAGACGGTCCTCATCCAGGAGATGATCCAGCGCGTCGCCCAGGAGCACGGTGGTGTGTCTGTGTTCGCAGGCGTCGGGGAGCGCACCCGTGAGGGCAACGACCTCATCGCCGAGATGGACGAGGCCGGCGTCTTCGACAAGACGGCCCTCGTGTTCGGCCAGATGGACGAGCCTCCGGGTACGCGCCTTCGAGTCGCACTGTCCGCGCTGACGATGGCGGAGTACTTCCGCGACGTGCAGAAGCAGGACGTCCTGCTCTTCATCGACAACATCTTCCGCTTCACGCAGGCCGGCTCCGAGGTCTCCACGCTGCTCGGGCGCATGCCCTCCGCCGTGGGGTACCAGCCGACCCTGGCCGACGAGATGGGCCAGCTCCAGGAGCGCATCACCTCCACGCGCGGGCACTCGATCACGTCGCTGCAGGCGATCTACGTGCCGGCGGACGACTACACCGACCCGGCGCCCGCGACCACGTTCGCCCACCTCGACGCCACCACCGAGCTCTCCCGTGAGATCGCCTCGCGCGGTCTCTACCCGGCCGTGGACCCGCTGAGCTCGACGTCGCGCATCCTCGACGCTCGGTACGTGGGTCAGGCCCACTACGACACGGCGACGCGGGTGAAGTCGATCCTCCAGCGCAACAAGGAGCTGCAGGACATCATCGCGATCCTCGGCATCGACGAGCTGTCGGAGGAGGACAAGATCGTCGTGGCGCGTGCGCGGCGTATCCAGCAGTTCCTCTCCCAGAACACGTACATGGCGACGAAGTTCACCGGCATCGAGGGCTCGACGGTGCCGATCGCGGAGACCATCGAGGCCTTCTCGCGGATCGCGGACGGCCAGTACGACCACATCACGGAGCGCGCCTTCTTCAACATCGGCGGCATCGAGGACCTCGAGCGGAACTGGGCACGCATCCAGTCCGAGCTTCGCTGACGCGGGCGGAGGAGAAGTCGTGGCAGAACTCGAGGTGCACGTCATCGCGCCGGATCACCGCCTCTGGCGTGGCTCGGCCATGTCAGTGACGGCTCCTGCGGCGAACGGCTACGTAGGCATCCTCCCGAAGCACGAGCCGATGCTCGCCTCCCTCAAGCCGGGCACCGTCAAGGTCGTCCCGACGACCGGGGAGACGCTCCAGCTCGAGGTCGAGGGTGGTGTCCTCTCGGTCGACCAGGACGTGGTGATGATCCTGGTAGAGGCCGGACAGTCCATGATGGCCGTCAAGTAGCCCTGCGGTAGCAGTCTCGGCGACGGCGGCCCCGGGCCGTCGTCGCCGAGACGCGTCTGGGCCCCGTGCGGCCTCGCAGTCTTGCCTCCTTGGCATCGCGTCTGGCCTCCACGGCACGGGCGGCACGGGGCCCGACGAGGAAGGTGGTCTGCACGCCATGAGGATCGTCATCGCGACCTGCGCGGTCGACTACTCCGGGCGGCTGTCGGCGCACCTTCCTCTCGCTCGGCGTCTGCTCGTGGTGAAGGCCGACGGGTCCGTGCTCGTCCACTCGGACGGTGGCTCGTACAAGCCGCTCAACTGGATGAGCCCGCCGTGCGCGCTCTCGGTCACCGAGCCGTTGGCCGACGAGTCCGAGGCCGGCGTCCGGCAGGTGTGGACGGTCCAGGCAGCGAAGTCCGACGATCGGCTCGTCGTGCGGGTGCACGAGGTCATCCACGACTCCTCGCACGATCTCGGCGTTGACCCCGGCCTCGTCAAGGACGGCGTCGAGGCGCACCTGCAGAAGCTCCTCGCGGAGCAGATCCAGGTGCTGGGCGACGGTCACACACTCGTGCGTCGCGAGTACCCGACGGCGATCGGCCCGGTCGACATCTTGGCGCGCAGCGCCCACGGTCGCAGTGTCGCGGTCGAGATCAAGCGCCGCGGGGACATCGACGGGGTGGAGCAGCTCACCCGCTACCTCGAGCTGCTCAACCGTGACCCGCTGCTCGCGCCGGTCGACGGCGTCTTCGCCGCTCAGGAGATCAAGCCCCAGGC
>JAHECE010000238.1 GCA_024641895.1 Actinomycetales bacterium | reverse complement strand
CGACGCCTGCAGAACGGCAGTGACCTCGAGGACCACGAACTGCCCGAAGTCTGGTCTCTGCGTCGGCTCGGCGCGTCCCGAGCAGCTCTGGAGGACCCGGACCTCGTCCACGGTCAGGCTCAGCAGGACGGGTGAGCCCTCGCCGACCGGCGCCTCGACCGGGTCGCCGACGGTCGCCGCGACGTTGCCGCGCGCGGAGAGCCCGACGGCCCCGGGGCTTGCGGACGTGCCGGGTCCCGGCTCGGACTCGGACGCCGGGGCCGCGCAGCCACCGGTCCCCGTCATGACGGCGACGACGAGCACGGCACCCACGCGCAGGTTGCCCCTCAACGCTCGAAGCTCCATTCCCATCCGGTGCTACCCCCTGGCGTATAGACGAGTGCTCCTGCGGGGACGGCGGAGTCCAGCACGACCTTCCCTGCCGCGACCTCGCCCGCCCCGACGAAGGGCGGTGCGAGCTGGTCGTCCTCGTAGCACCCCCAGGATGCCTCGGTCGGTGTGGCTTGTGCGGTCCCGTCCGGGCCGAGGATGCCGAAGGAATCGGCGACCAGCGGCATGAAGAGGTCGCGGCCGGTGGCGTCGGTGATGTCGTTGTCGACGCTAGCGACGAGGTCGATGACGACGAAGTAGCCGCGCTCCGGGGCGAGGGTGACTCCTCTGCCCGGGCAGCTGGTGACGACCTCGATCGCGTTGAGCGTCAGCTGGAACGGCGCGCTCCGGGAGCCCGCGAGTGCGAGCCCGGCGGGTTCTCCGAGCTGCTTGCGGACCCGGCCGTTATCCGTGACCTCGATCTCGAGGACCCCGGATTCGGTCGGCGGGTGCTCGGCGACGTCGTCGGGCGTCGGCGATTCGGGTTGCGCCTCGCTCGGCGCGACGGTGGTGACGGCGTCCGGCACGTCGGGGGCACCCGGGTCGGCAGCAGCCAGGCTCGCCCCGCCCACGCCCGCGGCGGCGAGCACGACGAGGGCGAGGGCGGTGGACGAGCGGACCCGGGCGCGTCCCGTCGGCCGGGTGCGGTCGAGCGTGCGGTCTGTGCGTCTCACCATCGCTGGAAGTCTCCGCTCGAGATCAGGATTCCGGACGAGCGCAGGTACTGGGCCTGTCTCGTCCCGGCGACGTAGACCCAGGAGGGCAGCCCCTCGCGGGTCTGGCGCAGTTCCCGGACGTAGGTCTGGTTCGTGGGCGGCTGGGTCGGGTCGTAGCGCTCGTACCGGTCGAGCCGGGCGAGCGTGTCGGAGTACAGGCCTGGCGCGATCTGCATGACCTCGCCGACGATCCCGGAAGCGTTGGCGTCGTTCGGCACCGCGTACGGATACGAGGAGCCGCTGAGCCGGTACATGTCGAGGCCCGGCATCCTGGAGTCGGCCTGGCTCGTCGTCCGGCCGGCGAGCAGGTGGTAGCCGCTCTGGCCGGCCCGCAGGGAGCCGTAGACGAAGAAGGGCGGGCCCGTGACGGTGCGGCAGCCGAGGGTGGTGTGGGTGCCGGGGCCGGTGTTGATGGCGTAGACGCAGACGCTGTGGGCTCCGGGGGTGACGTCCATGGTCATGGTGAAGCCGTGGTCGCCTCCGGAGGTGGGGTAGACGGCGCCGACGTCGGGTCGGGGTTGTGCGGCCCAGGCCGTGGTGTTCTGGCGGCGGTCGATGTACATCTGGACGATGACGGGCCCGGTGGTGTCGGGGTCGATGGCCCAGCCGCGCGCGGTGATCCGGCCGGGCTCCGCGCCGACGTGGTCAAGATGCCCGAAAGGGTCTGCGGACGCTGGCGGCTCGGCAAGGGGCAGGAGCGACCTCTCGGACACGACGGGCCCGCCGGGGTGCATTGCCGACGCCGCAGCCGTCCCCGTGGCGCCGCTACCCGATGCGGATGCGGCGAGGGCAAAGAACGCCGTCAGAAGCGACGCAGCGAAAGTCCGGGACATGTGCCATCCATGATCATGATTTGGTGGCGCATGAAATTTGCCTTTCCATACGCCATTCGCGCCACAATGACTAACGGACCGTATTGGCATATTCCGGGCGGGCGCAACGATGTGAGGCGGCGTTGCGCCGAGCTTTGCGGGCTCAATGGGAAGAATCGGGACACAGGTCCCGCCTGCGCCCGACGATCCAGGAGCGCGGTTTCGCGTCGGCGGCGGCTCGGGCAAGGGCGGGACGGCTCGGTCGCGACCGGGGTGGCGGCCTGCGGCGACGGCTCCCGGCCGCTAGCGTTGCGGACTCGGCCCGGGGGCGGACCGCCGACACGCGTGACGAGGGACCGCCGTCCTGGCACGGTCGCAGCCAACGGGGGACTTCCATGACCGATGTTCAGCTAGCCGCTTCCATGGTCGTCGACGACGCACGACTGCTCGACCTCCTCGCGCCCGATGCCGCGGTCGAACGTCTGGGGGGCGGGGCCGCATGGTCCGAGGGCCCGCTCTACCTGCCCGACGACGATGCGGTGATCTGGTCCGACATCCCGGGCAAGCGGGTGCTGCGCTGGACGGCCGCGACCGGCGAGGTGACGGTCGATCGTGAGGGCGTCGAGTACCCCAACGGGCGGGCGGTCGACGGTCAGGGCCGTGTGGTCGAGTGCTCGCACGGCGAACGTGCGGTGCTGCGCCTGGAGTCGGATGGCAGGACGACGGTGCTCGCTGCGGGCTGGCAGGGCCGCCGGCTCAACTCACCCAATGACGTCGTCGTGCGCTCGGACGGCAGCGTGTGGTTCAGCGACCCCGCGTACGGGATCACGGTCCCTGGCTTCGGCTACCCCGGGGAGCGCGAGTACGGCGACAACTGGGTGTTCCGGGTCGACCCCGAGGACGGGCACGTCACGGCGGTCGTCCTCGACGTCGAGGACCCGAACGGGCTGGCCTTCTCCCCGGACGAGACAGTCCTCTATGTATCGGACACCTCGGCCTCGGGCGCACCGACCGGCACCGGCAACCACCACATCCGGGCGTACGACGTCGTAGACGGACGGCAGTGCAAGAACGGCCGAGTGGTCGCCGAGGTCAGCCCCGGCGTCCCGGACGGCTTCCGCGTGGACGGGCTCGGGAACATCTGGACGTCCAGCCAGGACTCGGTCCAGGTCTTCGCCCCCGATGGCACCCGGCTCGGCAGCGTCCCCGTCCCGGAGGTCGTCACGAACGTGTGCTTCGGAGGCTCGGACGGCACCACGCTGTTCATCGGCACGCCCACCGGCCTCTACCGGCTCGCGACCAGCGTCCGCGGCGCCGGGCTCCGGGCCCCGCGGACGGCCTCGGTCACCGCGGACGCGTGATCCGAGGCTCGCGCGGCCACGTCTGAGGCTGTGACGGACAGCGGCAGGAGGCGGCATGGCCGGGGTCGACATGTCGAGCGAGGACTTCGAGGCACTGGTCAGGGACGCCCTGGATGCCCTGCCGGACTGGACGGCGCCCCTTCTCGACGAGATCGCCGTCCTCGTGCGCGACACCCCGCTGCCTGGGACCGCGCCACCGGGTACCTCCCTGCTGGGGCTGTTCCGCGGGATACCGCTCACGGCCTACGGCGGACGGGTGCCTGGCTCGATGCCGGACACCATCACGCTCTATCGGTTCCCTATCCTCGCGGTGTGCGCATCTCGTGACGAGGTGCCGTCCCGGGTGCTCAAGGTGCTCGGGCACGAGGTGGGTCACGCCATGGGGATCGGCGAGGCCGAGCTGCGTGCCCTCGGCTGGTACTAGGGCGGCTCGCGAGTCCAGGGCCGCCCTGAAGTCGCGCAGCAAGGCCGCACGTCGCCTGGTCCGCGAACGCGGCTACTGACTCGACGACGCTCGTGGGCCCGAGCGGGATCCCGTCTCGCGGCTTCGTCAGACCAGCGCTGGGCCGGCGGGAC
>JAHECE010000237.1 GCA_024641895.1 Actinomycetales bacterium | reverse complement strand
CGACGTGGCGGAGGCGCAGGCTGAGGCGACCATCCGGATCGAGGAGGAGCGATGAGCGGCGACATCCTGGGCTTGGTGACGGGGGGCCCGGCACGGCCCGCGACCGCGGGGGACCCGGGGCGCGCGTTCCCGGCCGGCTTCCTGTGGGGGGCGGCGACCGCCGCCTACCAGATCGAGGGTGCGGCGGCGGAGGGCGGCCGCGGGCCGTCGATCTGGGACACGTTCAGCCACACCCCGGGCAAGACGCTGGACGGGGACACGGGCGACGTCGCCGTCGACCACTACCACCGCTGGCGCGAGGACGTCGCGCTCATGGCGGACCTGGGGCTGCAGGCGTACCGGTTCTCGATCTCGTGGCCGCGGGTCCAGCCGGACGGGCACGGGGCGTTCAACGAGGAGGGGATCGCCTTCTACTCAGGGCTGGTGGACGCGCTGCTTGAGGCCGGCATCCGGCCCGTCGTCACGCTCTACCACTGGGACCTGCCGCAGGCGATCGAGGACGGGGGCGGCTGGACGAACCGGGAGACGGCGCACCGGTTCGCCGCGTATGCACGGCGGATGGCCGAGGAACTCGGGGACCGGGTCAGCCTGTGGGGGACGTTCAACGAGCCCTTCTGCTCGACGTACCTCGGCTACGCCGCGGGGGTCCACGCGCCGGGCCGGACGGAGCCCCTGGCAGCGTTGCGCGCCGTGCACCACATCAACCTCGCGCACGGCCTGGCCACGCGCGCGATCCGCGACGTCCTCGGCCCGGCGGCCCCGGTCTCGATCACACTGAACCTCGTCGCGGTCAAGGCGGCCGACCCCTCGTCGGCCGCGGACCTCGACGCCGCCCGTGCGATCGACGGGCTGCAGAACCGCGCCTTCCTCGGCCCGCTGCTCGACGGGGAGTACCCGCCGGACGTGCTCGTGGACACGGCTTCGGTGACCGACTGGGGCTTCGTGCAGGACGGCGACCTCGAGGCGATCCGCGTGCGGATCGACGCGCTGGGCATCAACTACTACTCGACGGTCACCGTGCGGGGCGCGCCGGAGCGTTCCGGGGTCGGCGGTGCCGACGCGCACGGCGCGGGTGCCGCGAGCCCCTGGCCGGGCTTGTCCGGGATCGAGTTCGTGGAGCAGCCCGGGCCGTACACCCAGATGGGGTGGAACATCGACCCGACGGCGTTCACCGAGCTGCTCGTCGCCGTCGGCCGCCGCTACCCAGCGCTCCCGATCTACGTCACCGAGAACGGCGCCGCGTTCGACGACGTCGTCAGCCCGGACGGTCGCGTTCACGACGAGCGGCGTGTGGCGTACCTGCACGACCACACGGCCGCCGTCGGCGCGGCGATCGATGCCGGCGTGGACGTGCGCGGGTACTTCGTCTGGTCGCTGCTCGACAACTTCGAGTGGGCCTGGGGCTATTCGAAGCGCTTCGGCATCGTCCGCGTGGACTACGAGACCCAGGCACGGACCCTCAAGGCCTCCGCCCTCTGGTACCGCGAGCTGGTGCGCACCGGCGCGCTGCCGCCCGTGGCCGGGGTCTGACGGCGCGCGGGAGCCCACCCGGGTCAGCCTCGTCGGTGCAGCCGATCCGAGCCGCCGTCAGCGGTAGCGACGGAGGGTCTCGATCCGCTGGGTGGGGCAGCTCGGCCGCGCCTCGCTCCATCAGCCGGTCCGCCATCCGCCACAGCAGGCCGGACCGTGCCTGATCCGGCCGCGCCCAGGACGCTCCCGGTCCCCGGCCGTGAGCGACGTCGTCGTTGCCCGCCAGGTCGGACCCAGCCGCGCAGGACGGCGCGACGTCGGCGGCCTCTGCCTCGTGCTCGGTCAGCATCTCCGCCCAGAGCGGCTCGATGAACTGGTAGGTGACCGCGCGTTCCAGATCGTGGTAGGCGTCGAAACCCCGCGGGGTCAGTCGGAGGTCGTTGCCGTCCCGGCGCACCAGGCGGGCCCACCGGGCCGGCTCGAGCGCGGCGCGCGTGACTCCGGCCACGGCCCTGCCGTAGTCCACGGCGAGTGCGCTGGGGCTCACCGCGCCCGCGTACGCCTGCCAGAAGGCATCATAGGCAGCGCCCGCCCAACGCCCGAGGTGCAGCCGCCGCGCCGTCGGGAGGTGCCCTGCCTCGACAGCCGTGGCGTAGGTCGCCACCCCGAAGTGGTTGACGAGGAAGTCGCGGCCGGTGACCGACGTCGCGCCCGCGCCCATGCCCAGGAAGCGTCGACGGGTGATCGAGGTGTACGGGGCGCTCCCCCGGCGGTTGAACGTCCAGACGGATCGCCGCTCGTACCCCCTGTCCCGGGCCAGCTCGCTGACCTGAGCGAGCACCGCGTGCTCGCGCCGTCGCTGGTGGCTCCCGCGCCCGAAGGGGGTGTACCCGAAGCGCATCAGGGGATACGTGGAGACCTGATCGACGCCCGCGGCGAAGCACGCGTCGACGTCTGCGAGGAACGTTCCGGGCGGCGCGACCGCGTCGGGGCCGGGCTGTTCGAGCGCCACGTCGACGATCAGGTCGACGTCCACGCACGAGAACCGCCCGACGGCGGCTTGCATCGCGTCGCGGGCCGTGGCCGCGTCGTGCGGCCGCCCGAGGTGCCGCAGCACGTCGTCGTCGAACGACTGAGCGCCGATGCTCACGGCGTCGAACCCCATCTCGGCGAGGCGGTCCAACCGGTCCGGGGTGCCGTGGTTGGGGAGGACCTCGACGGCCCGCTCGCCGGCGGCGGGCAGCCGCCCGAGCAGGTCGGCCAGCGCGTCCGGGTACAGCGTCGGCGTGCCGCCCCCGACGTAGAGCGAGCGGAACGGCGCACCGAACCGCTGAGCGTGGGCCGTCGTGACGGCGTCGACCTCGCGCCGGAGGGCGGCGAAGTAGCGCGCAGCCAGGTCCTCGCGCGCGCGCACCTTGTTGTACGGGCAGAACGGGCAGATCCACTCGCAGAACGGCACGTGCACGTATGCGCCGGCCGGAGAGTCCAGCAGGCGGGCGACGTCGCGAGCGGCTCGGGCGAGCCCAGCGTCCTCGGCCCCGGGGCCGTGCCCCGCGGCGGGAAGGGACGACGTCGGCATAGGGACCTCCGCGGTCGACGGAGCCTCACGGACCCCACGACCAGGCTCGACCCCGCGCACGAACGATCCAGGGACCAAGGCCCCGGAACAGGGAGTGGGGCTCGGCCGGGAGGCGATCATCGCGCTCGCCGGATGCGGTCGACGCCCGACGGGTGAGGACTGCGGTCCTGGCTGGGAGGATCTCCGTCATGACGCCCGCGCTTCCGTCGAAGTCCCGGCGCGACGCCGTCGCCCTGGCGGATCGCGTCGACGCCGCGCTGCGGGCTCGCGCCGTCCCCGAGCGTGCCGCGGGGGAGAAGGCGTACCTGAAGAGCGCGCTCGAGCACTACGGCGCCTCGGTCCCGGCGACGCGGGCGGCCGTTCGGGAGGCCCTGGCAGGGGAGCGGCTCGACCATGACGCCCTCGTCGCGGTGGTCCGTGCGCTGTGGGCGGTGCCGGTCCACGAGCGGCGGGCGGCCGCCGTCGAGCTGCTCGGGACCCACCGCGCGGTGCTCGGGGTCGCCGACGCCGACCTGATGGAGCTCTTGCTGCGTGAGTCCCGGACGTGGGCGTTGGTCGACCCTCTGGCGGCATCGGTGGTGGGGCCGCTGACCGAGATCGACCCGGCATGGGGGCCACGACTTGACCGGTGGGCGTCGGACGCCGACTTCTGGCTGCGCCGCTCCGCGCTGCTGGCCCACCTGCTGCCGCTGCGCAGCGGGGGCGGTGACTGGGACCGCTTCACCCGGTATGCCGACGCGATGCTGGAGGAGAAGGAGTTCTTCATCCGCAAGGCGATCGGCTGGGTGCTGCGTGATACCGCGCGCAGGCG
>JAHECE010000236.1 GCA_024641895.1 Actinomycetales bacterium | reverse complement strand
ACGGCCCCAGCTGCCCCCGCCGACCCCGCAGCCAGCCCCCCCGCTGCCCCCGCAGGCCTCGGAGCCGGCCGCGACCGCGTCCTCGACGCGGTCAAGGCCCTGGCGCTCGGCGTCGTCGTCTTCGCCCACTCCATCGCGTGGGACGTCAGCGGCGGGGAACCCGCCAGCGTGCTGGACGTCCGCCCCGGCATCGCGTGGGTCACCTGGACAGCCCAGATCCTGCCCCTGTTCTTCGCCGTCGGCGCCGTCTCCAACCTCGCCTCGTGGCGGCGCAGCCCCGATGCCGCCACGTTCCTGCGACGCCGCATCCTGCGCCTGAGCACACCCGCACTCGTGTACTGCGGCTTCTGGACGGTGCTCCTGCTCCCGCTCGCGCTGGTCCTCCCCGAGGCGAAGACCGCGGGGCACTTCCTGTCGGTGCTCATCTGGTTCCTCGGCACCTACGCCGCCATCGTCGTCGCCGTCCCCTGGACCTCCCGCTGGACCTCCCGCCCTGTGCTCACGCTCGGCCTCTGGTTGGCCGTGATCGTCGCGGTCGACGCGCTCCGACTCACCGTCATACCCTGGCTCGGCTGGCTCAACACGCTCCTCGTGTGGGGGTGGCTCCACCAGCTCGGCTACCACCTGCCGCAGCTGCGCAGGGTGAGCCGGACCACGCTGCTGGCCCTCGCGCCGATCCCGATGGCCCTCGCCCTCCTCGTGGCGATCCCGGGTCCGTTCTCCTCGTCCCTGGTCACCATCAGCGGCGACCCGGAGCCGTCGAACCTCTCGCCGCCGAGCGTCGTCGTCGCCCTGTACGGGCTGGCCCAGATCCTCGTGCTCGCCGCCGCCTACCCGTGGCTCGCGCGGCGGCTCAGCAACGACCGCCTGTGGAGGGTGATCGGCTTCGCGGCTTCACGAGCGATCGGCGTGTACCTGTGGCACATCCCGTGGGTCGCGATCGTCGCGGCGACCGCCTGGCTCCTCGGCTTCGCGGCCCAGCCCTTCACCGGGATGTGGTGGCTCGCCCACGCCGGCGGCCTCGCCGTGATCCTCACGATGGGCTGGACCCTCGCAGGCCTCGCCGGCCGCATCGATCAGGTGCTGCTGGCCCGGAGCGGCTCGGGACGACACGTTTCCGTGATCGCGTTTTCCGTTGTCATTCCAACGACACTGCTCGCGATCACCTTCACCGGATTCGGTACGTGGTGGGACGCCGTCTTCCTGGGCCTGCCGATGTCAAGTGCCATAAATATCGCGATCGTGGCCGCCTCTTGGTGGGCTTTGTCCACGTCCCGTCCACCTCCAGGCAACCCTGCCTGACCTCACGTTCTGGTCAGGCGCCCTCTAGTCAACGCGCTCGCGGCAAGACCCCGCCACGCCGATCGAAAACCTCACGCACCGATGCTTTGAATTACCCGGAGGATGCAATAGCCTGCGAGTCTGACATTAGTCAGGGACGGGGCGTCCACAACGGCGTGGTACCCAAGCCCCGTTCTCGCACCGCCGCCGCGGCGTTGGTGCCGTCCGATTCGGGCGAATGCCGCGGCGGCGGCGCGAGCAACCCTCAGCGCTGCGCGCGCTCCCACAGGCTACGAAGCGCGTCGACGACGGCCTCAGGTTCCTCGAGGGCCGTGAGGTGTCCCGCGCCGGGCACGACGACGAGCTCGCAGTCCTTCAACGCGTGCGCCATCGCCTCCGCGGCCTCCTGCGAAGACACCGCGTCCTCGGCCCCACGCAGGACGAGCCCCGGGACGTCGAGCCCCTCGAGCACCTGGAACCGGTCCGGTCGGTCTGCCATCGCCTGCTGGGCCCACGCGATGCCCTCGGGGGGCGCGGCCGCGAGCAGACCCTTCACCTCGGCGACGAGGGCCGTGCGCTGGGACTGCGTCGTCTTCCCGAGGAGCGTCGTGAGCATCGGTGCGACGGCCGTCGCCCCGAGCTCCTTCGCGGCCTCGGCGATCCGCAGCCGGTTCGCTCGCGCGTCCTCGTCGTCGCCCGAGGCCTTCGTGTCGAGCAGCCCGATCGCGGCCACGAGCGCCGGGTAGCGGTCCGCGAGCGACAACGCCACGTAGCCGCCCATCGAGAGACCGACGACGACGGCGCGCTCGATCTCCTCCCGCAACAGGCTGGCGACGACCGCGTCCGCATAGGTCTCGATGCTCGGCCTCGGGCCCTGCCCGACGGCCGCCGCCACCAGAGCGTACGACGGGGAGTCACCGAAGCCTGGCGCGTCGACCGAGACGATCGGCACGTCGGGCATCCGCATGATGACCTCGTCCCACATCTGCGCGTCCAACGGGAAGGCGTGCAGCAGGAGGATCGGCAGACCGTCCTCCGGCCCGCTCCGGTAGACCGCCAGAGGCTCGGCGACCGCAACCTCAGCCATTGCTCCGCACCTCTCGTTCGCTCTGCAGCTCTTCGTAGGGCCCGTCCCAGGTGGTCGGCAGCTCGCCGAAGCCGGGCCGGACCCGGTTGACGATCTCGGTCAGCACCCGGTGCACGTAGCGCTCACCGACCCAGAGGTGCTTGGCGCCCTCCACGCCGACGACCTTCGCCTGGCCGATCGTCGCGAAGCGCTCCACGGCGTCCGGCGGACGCAGATAGTCGTCGAACTCCGGCACCAGCACCGTCATCGGCTTGCCGAACGAGTGCCAGTGCGCCAGATGTTCCTCCTGCGCGCGGTGCAGCGGCGGCGAGAGCAGGATCGCGCCTTCGACTGTCGGGTCCGCCCCGTGCATGAGCACGAGCTCGGTGCCGAACGACCAGCCGACCAGCCACCGGTCGGGCAGGTCGTGGTAGTCGGCGTAGTCGAAGGCCGCGGCGACGTCGAACCGCTCGGCCGCACCGCCGTCGAACTCTCCCTCGCTAGTCCCCCGCGGGCTCGAGGTACCGCGGGTGTTGAACCGCAGCACGGCGAGATCGGCCATCGCCGGCAGCCGCCAGGCCGCCTTCCGCAGGACGTGGGAGTCCATGTAGCCACCATGCGTGGGCAAGGGATGCAGGGTGATCAGAGTCGCGACCGGCTCACGATCGAGCGGCTTGGCCAGCTCGCCGACGAGGGTGAGCCCGTCCGCGGTGTGCAGCTCGATGTCTTCACGCCGCGCGGGGAGGATGGTCAGGGGACCGATGGTGTGCGTCATCGCTCCCGAGCGTAGTCCCGGACGACGGCCCCCGTTCCGGCGTCGCCGGTACTGCGGGCAAGGGCGTGAGCACTGCGGGCGCAGGCGCCGGCGCCGGCCCCCGTGGCGTGGGCGCAGGTGCCGGGTGCCGGTGGTCAGGTGCCGGGTGCCGGAATCGCGCGCTGCGACGGTTGACGCACCGGGTGGTCAGCGACGGGTCGGTCGCCGATTGTCCCGTGACTGCCAGCACGCCTGGTGCCAGTGGCGGCGAGCCGCGAGGGCGGCATCCGCCCCGAACAGGTGGTCGGCGGGCCAGGCCACGACGTGCGGGGTGCCCGGCTGAATCATCTGGTCGCAGCCCGGGCAGCGATACGCCTTGTCCGCGCCGCCGACACGGCGCACGGTCCACTCCGAACCGTCCGAGCTGCTCTCGGACCGCGCACCGCCCCTGCGGGCCCAGTCGACGTCGAGCTCCTGGTGCGCCTCCCCGTAGGGACGGCGGCGGGACCGACGAGACGAGGGCATGAACCTCATTGTCCCCTCAGCCCGGCCACCGCGCTCCCTCCGCAGGCGCCGTCCGCCCAGACTTGGCCCACCAACGACGCCGCCGGGCTCGAGGAAGCAGATCACCGGGCCACCGGGGACGTCAGCGGGCGCGGTCGCTGCGGCCCGCACCGCGTCGACCGGCCCTGCTCCCCCGGCGCTCCGCTGAGCCGGCAGGCGGGTCTCGGCGCGGGCGCGGCTCGGGGGCGGGCGCCGGGCG
>JAHECE010000235.1 GCA_024641895.1 Actinomycetales bacterium | reverse complement strand
GCATTTCTGCTCTCAAGGCAGCTGGACACAGCCGCCAAGACTGCCGTCGTCAGGACGGCCGCCCCGGCGCACAGGCCCCCTACTCGGCAAGGCCCCCTACTCGGCACCTGCCGGGGTCAGGCTTCGTCGTCTTTGACCTCGCGCTCCTGGACGCATGACCCCTTGACCGCGGCGTGAGGTGGCAACCGATCCGCAGCCGCCCGCCGGCGTTCGCCGCCGTCCGCAGCCGAGGCCGAACGAACGCAGCGAACAGCCGCGAACGGGGGCGAACCGTGTCTCATGGCCACACCGATGGCTACATGAGCCCCACCGGGCGACCCGTCGGGCGCCATGACTGCCCCTCACCTGCGACGATGTGTCGGGCTGACAGGATTTGAACCTGCGACCCCTTGACCCCCAGGCACTCGCAAGCAGGGCAAACACGCGATTCCAGGTGGGTATCAGCCCAGGTCAGACCTTCACTGGTGTCCACGCGCGTCCAGCTCCACCCACATACCGAGTCGGTGCTTAGGCTCCCCGTTAGGCTCCCCATCAGTCGAGGAGCCAGCGACAAGCGCGAACGCTCTGCAGGCCGCCCTGGTGTTCGATCGCCCGGCTCGACGACAGGGCGGTCGCACGTTAGGCGCCACCCCGCTGGGCGCCACGTCTACCACAGGGGCTACACTTATTGCGACTGCTTCGATTACTGCGATTTGGGGGTCCGGCCGATGAGTGACATCGCGACGCTCGTACCCGCGCCGGCGGACGCGGAGTTGGCTGCCTCCGCCCTGCGCGGACTCGATTCTGCCCTCGGAACGGAGGGCGCAGTGCGGCTCCAGTTCAGCGGACAGGGCGGCGAGGTGGAGGTGCCCCGGTCGGCGCTGGCCGCCCTCGCGCAGGTGCTGGAGAGCTTCGCCCACGGTGAGGGTGTCACCGTGGTGCCCGCCCACGCTGAACTGACGACCCAGCAGGCCGCGGACGTGCTGAACGTCTCCCGTCCGTTCCTGATCGGCCTGCTCGAGACCGGCCAGATCGACTTCCGAACCGTGGGTCGCCATCGCCGCGTCAAGGCGGCGTCGCTGATCCGCTATCTCCGGGCGGACGACGCGCGCCACGCCGCCGCGGCCGACGCGCTGGCGGCGGAGGCTCACGCTCTCGGGCTGGCCTGATGCCGCTGGTCGTCGTCTATGACGCGAACGTGCTCTACCCCTCGACGCTGCGGGATGTGCTGATCCGAGTCGGGCTCGCTCGGCTGGTGCAGCCGAAGTGGACAGAGCAGATTCTCGATGAGGTGTTTCGCAACCTACGCGTCAACCGGCCCGACCTGGACCCGGCACGGCTCAAGCGCACCAGGGAGCTGATGAATGCCTCGATCCGGGATGTGACGGTCACGGGATTCGAGCAGCTAATCGAGCAGCTGACGATTCCCGACCCGCACGATCGGCACGTGCTCGCAGCTGCGATCCACGCCGGCGCGCAGGTCATCGTCACGAAGAACCTACGCGACTTCCCCGCCCCCGCCCTGACCCCCTGGGGCGTGGAGGCACAGCACCCCGACGCCTTCCTCACGAGCGTGCACCAGAACCATCCGGACGCGCTCAGTGACATCGCGAAGGCGATCGCGCGAGCCTGGGGCGCGCCCGACGCCACGCCCGCGCAGGTCATCGACAGGCTGGCCGTCGATGCCCCCCAAACCGCGAAGTTGGTCCGCGCCTCGCTACCCGACGCGCCAGCCACTTAGCGACTGCGGGTCTCTGAACTGAACCGTGGACCGTTCACGACTCCGCCACCATCGGGCGGTGGTCCGGCGGCGGGGTGGTTCGGCGGCGGGTTGGACGGCGTCGATGGCGCCCGTGGCGGGTGAAGATTGGGCGTGCCCGCCGACGCCTCCTCGCCCACTCTGCTCACGCTGCACGCCGTCCGGCTCCTCGGCCACGGCGACGACGCCGCGGTCGCCCGCCGGTTCGCGCTCGAGCGCGGCGAGGTCGCCGAGCTGCTCCTCGACCTCGAGGCGTACGGCTGGGTGACGCGGGTGACGTTCGCCCGTACAGGCGGCTGGACCCTCACCGACGCCGGGCGGGCGGCGGACGAGCAGCTGCTCGCCGAGGAACTCGCGGCGACCGGGCACCGCGAGACCGTCGCGGACGCACATACGGGGTTCGCGCCGCTCAACGCCCGCTTCCTGGCGGCGTGCACCCACTGGCAGATCCGCCCGACGCCCGGGCGCCCCCTCGCCCTGAACGACCACACTGACTACGGGTGGGACGCGCGGGTCGTCGACGAACTCGTCAGCCTCGGACGGCGGCTCGGGCCGCTCGCGGCCGGCCTCGCCGCGCGCCTCGCTCGGTTCGATGGGTACGCCGACCGCTACGCAGACGCCGTCACCCGGGTCGAGCGCGGAGAGGTCCGCTGGGTGGACTCGATCGACGTCGATTCCTGCCACCGGGTGTGGTTCGAACTCCACGAGGACCTCCTCGCGACGCTCGGCCTCCAGCGGGGGGAGCAACCCGCACCGCCCTGACGCCTGGGCGAGCCGGCCCCAGCCCCGTACCAACCACCACCCCGTCAACCACCGCGACCGAGGATCGACCCAACTCGCACGAGGAGGTCCCAGGATGCGGGCCAGGCCCGCGGTGAACGCCTGACCACCAGCGAGGCGATCGCGAAGAGATGCCGACCCCGGCGCTCCGTCCGATGGACGTCGGAATCGCCGCCGAGGGGCCTGGGCGGCACCCTCGGGGCCTGGGGACGTTCACCCGAAGGCCCGGGGTAGGTTCGGCATGCAACTGCCACCGCCGCTGGAACAGCTCGGGCTAATCGAGCTGGAGCATCCCCGACGACGGCGCCCTGCGCGCTTCCGTGACCGTGAGGGCCCGGATGTCGAACCGCCCCGGCTCCTCGCTGCCGTGGACGCGGCGGAAGGCCCGGGCTGATCCGTGAGGAGGTTCGTGGTGAGGATGACAGCGGTGTTCGTCGATCGCGTCCGGCGGTTCTCGTTGGACGTCGAGGAGGAAAGCGGTCGGACGTTCGTCTCCATCCCCGTCCGCAACCAGATGGTCGAGTACTTGGAGTGGTACGAGGTCGATCGCGAGACGTTCGACCGCTACTCGGGTGACCCGACACTCGCCCACGACTTCGTCGCCCGAGCGAGGCGGCGCGAACTGGATCACCTCCTGCTCTTCCCGCCCGGAACCGAGCGCGGAGCACCCGACTGACGGGCACCAGGAGCGCGCCGCGCCGGCATGCACGACGGCACCCGCTCACATCGCGAGGCGATCCGGTCCGTTCAGCGGCGCCCGCCGCCGGCGCGCCGACGTCACCCGGGGTAGGCGGCCGAGACCCCCGTCGCACCAGCACGACCACGTTGCCGAGGTTGACGGTCCGCCGACGCCGAACACGTCAGGACTGATCACGCGCACACCCTGCGGGTTCCCTACCCGTTCCCGGAGCCGATCGAGGGCTCGCTCGTCCGGAAGGTCGCGCCCCATCCCGGATGAGCTCGCCCCGCAGGCCCACGCTCGGATGCCGTGCGCGCGACCCCTTGACGACTCAGCAGGGCACGAGCGCGCCGCAGGCACCTGACCTGCACTAACGCCTGGATGCCACTCCCCCGACGCCGACCCGGTTCACTCCCCTGTCCACCGGTGCGTCCACCGGTGTCCAGCCCAGAGTTAGGCTCCCCGGACAGGCTCCCCAACCAAGAAGAAGGGCCGCCCCCCGACTGGGAAACGGCCCCTGACCTGCTTCTTTGCTGTCGGGCTGACAGGACTTGAACCTGCGACCCCTTGACCCCCAGGTCTCGGCAACCCGTTCATGGGCGTTCACCCCAGTCCGTTCTCCCAGGTCAACTGCACGGACGGACTCCGGCGAACGCCCGCGTACGTGGGCGA
>JAHECE010000234.1 GCA_024641895.1 Actinomycetales bacterium | reverse complement strand
TGTGTGGGGGCAGCTCGTGGCGTCCGAGGCGACGGTCCGGGTCGTCGGTGTGGTCCGCAGCGAGCCCGGGTCGCAGGCGTCCCGGCCCGAGGGACGGGGCCCCACCCGGGTGCGGGTCAGCCTCGAGGTGCACGAGGTGACGGGCCACGGGTCGGGTGCGCGAACCCGGGCCCCGGTGCTCGTCCTCGGGTCGCCCGAGTGGCAGGAGGTCGATGTCGGTCAACGGGTGCGCGCCGTCGGGCGCCTCGTGCCCACTCCGCCGGGGGACGACGTCGTCGCGTTGCTCGTCGCCGTCGGGAAACCGGAGCCGGCCGGTCCGACGCCGGCCGTCTACCGAGCGGTCGCAGGCCTTCGCGACGGGCTGATGTCGGCGAGCGCCGGCCTGTCGCCGGACGCCGCCGGGCTCGTGCCCGGCATTGCGATCGGCGACACGAGGCGCCTGCCCGTCGACCTCGACGCCGCCATGCGGGCGGTCTCGCTCACCCATGTCACGGCTGTCTCAGGCGCGCACGTCGCGATCGTCCTCGCGGTCGTGCTGGGTCTGACGGCGTGGCTGCGCCCGGGGCCGCGCGCGCTGGTCTGTGCCGCGTCGCTCGTCGCGTTCGTCCTGCTCGTGCATCCCGAACCCAGCGTGCAGCGGGCGGCCGCCACGGGCGCCGTCGCCGTCCTCGGGCTGCTGCTCGGCCGACCGAGCCGGGCGATGCCCGCACTCGCCGCGGCCGTGATCGTGCTGATCCTCCTCGATCCGTGGATCGCCCGCTCCTTCGGCTTCGCGCTCTCGGTGACAGCCGCGGCCGGCCTGGTGCTGCTGGCCCCCGTCTGGGCGGTCCGGTTGTCGCGCCGGGTGCCGCGGTGGCTCGCCCACGCGCTCGCCGTGCCGGCAGCCGCCCAGGCGGCGTGCGCTCCCATCCTCATCCTCCTGCAGCCGTCCGTCGCCCTCTACGCGGTGCCCGCCAACCTCCTGGCTGCGCTCGCAGTGCCCCCGGCGACCGTGCTCGGCGTGGCGGCGACGCTCTGCGGGCTCTGGTGGCCCGCCGGTGCGCTGCTCCTGGCCCGGCTTGCCGGGTCCTGCGCGGAGTGGATCGCGGGTGTCGCGCGCGCCTTCGCTGCGCTCCCGGGCGCGCAGCTTCCCTGGCCAGGTGGGGTCGGCGGCGCGGTCGTCCTCGCGTGCCTGACGGAGCTGGCCGTTCTCGTGACGGTGCGTCCGGCATCCGCGCGTCGCGTCGGGCTGTGGCGCGCACTTGCCGCCGTCGGTGTGGTCGCATCTTTGGTCGTGGGCCTGTCCGCAGGCGCCTTCGCCCGCCTCTGGCCCGGCGGCCGACCGCCGGCGGACTGGGTCGCGGCCGCTTGTGACGTCGGCCAGGGCACGGCCGTGGTCGTGCGTAGCGGCCCCGCGGCCGCGGTGATGGTCGACGTCGGCCCGCCGGGCGACGCCGCGGCGCGCTGTCTCGCAGACCTGGGCGTCCGGCACCTGGACCTGCTCGTGCTCACCCACCTGCACGACGACCACGTCGGGGGACTGGCGCCGGTCCTGGCGGGACGGACGGTCTCGGCCGTCCTCGTGACGCCGTACGCGGAGCCTGAGACGGCGCGCAGACAGGTGGCGGCGGTGCTCGGGCGACACCGGGTCCCGGTGGCGACGCCGGCCGTCGGCGCCGTCTCCTCCTCGGGGACGGCGGGCACGGTCTCCTGGTACGTCCTGGCGCCGAACGACGCCGCGGTGGCGCAGGCCACGGGGGCGGACGGGACCACGGTCAACGACATGAGCCTGGCCCTGCTCCTGCGGGCACCCGGGCTGACGGTCGCCGCGCTCGGGGACCTCGAGACCGCTGGCCAGGCCGCGCTGGCCTCCCGGGCACGCCAGGCCCGGGCGCTCGGGCGCGAGGCGGACCCCGCCGCGCTCGAGCACGTCGACCTCGTCGTGGTGGCGCACCACGGTTCCGGCCGCCAGGACGCCGGTCTCGCCGGGCTCGTCGCCGCCGAGGTCGCCCTCGTCAGTGTCGGTGCGGGCAACGACTACGGGCACCCGGCGCCGCGGGCGTTGGCGCTCTACCGGGACGCGGGAGCGGCCGTGCTGCGAACCGACGAGTGCGGGCAGGTCGTCGTGGTGCCGGACCCGCTGGCGACGGTCTCTCGTTGCCCGGCCCCGGTCGCGGCGCATGCGTCTTGTCAGCCCGCCGTGGCAGGCTGTCCGCGTGCCGCCACCCTCTCGCGCAACCCGAGGCGCCGCGCCCGCGTCCAGCGAGCTCCAGCCGGTCGTGCTCGTCAAGGGCTCGGAGGGCGTGCTCGCCGACCGGGCCGTCGCCAAGGTGCTCCTGCTGGCGCGAGAGTCGGACCCCGCTCTCGAGGTCAGCCGGATCGAGGCCGCCGGGTACGCGCCGGGCCAGCTCGAGCTCGTAGCGAGCCCGTCCCTGTTCGGTGAGCAGCGCTGCATCGTGGTCAGCGGCGTCGAGGCCGCGACGGATGCCTTCTTCGAGGACGCCGTCGCCTACCTGCGGGCCCCGGTCCCCGATGTCACGCTCGTGCTGCGACACGGTGGCGGGCAGCGCGGCAAGAAGCTGCTCGACGCGGTCGCGGCGGCCCGGTTCCCGGTCGTGAGCTGTGACCCGATCAAGAAGGACGCCGACAAGATCACGTTTGCCCAGGCCGAGATCCGTGGCGCCGGACGTCGCGTCGACGCAGCCGCGGTGCGGGCGCTCGTCGACGCGGTCGGCAGCGACCTTCAAGAGCTGGTCGCTGCGTGCAGCCAGCTCGTCGCCGACACCACGGGCTCGATCACCGAAGACGTGGTGCGGCGCTACTACTCGGGCCGGGTCGAGGCCACTGGTTTCGCCGTCGCCGATGCCGCGATCGCTGGAAACGGGGCCGAGGCGATCCGTCTGCTCCGCCACGCGATGTCGACCGGCGTCGACCCCGTGCCGCTCGTCGCCGCCCTCGCTGTGAAGCTGCGCACGCTGGCCAAGGTGGCCGCCACCCGCGGCGCCGGCGCGAGCGCGGCACGGGACCTCGGGCTGGCGCCGTGGCAGGTCGACAAAGCCCGGCGCGAGCTCTCCGGGTGGACGCCCGAGGGCATGGCGGCGGCGATCACAGCGGTCGCCACCGCCGACGCCGAGGTCAAGGGAGCCGCCCGCGATCCGGCGTATGCCGTGGAGCGAGCGGTGCTCCGGGTCGCAGCTGCTCGACGGTAGGGCCGGCCCGGGCGGGGCCAGGGACCCGCGCGGGGACTGCACTCGGACGGCGCCGGAGCACAGCGAAGGCGCCACACCTTGGGGTGCGGCGCCTTCGAGGTCCGTGGTGCGGCCCGGGCGCGTGCCGCGGGGACGCGACGCCGGCTCAGATCGCGTTGACCTGCTTGGCCAGCCCGGACTTGCGGTTCGCAGCCTGGTTGGCGTGGATGACGCCCTTGCTCGCGGCCTTGTCGAGCTTGCGAGCGGCGGACGCGTACGCCGTGCTCGCGGCGTCCTTGTCGCCGGACGCGACGGCCTCGCGCACGCGACGGACGTGCGTCTTGAGCTCGGACTTGACCGACTTGTTGCGGAGGCGGGCCTTCTCGTTGGTGCCGATCCGCTTGATCTGGGACTTGATGTTTGCCACGTCTTGGACTTCCTGGTGCGTTCGCCGGGGGCGAGGGGCTGGGTCTCGAGGGCGCGGCCCCCGGGAACTCAGGCGTGGGGGAACCTCGTTTTGGTCTCTGGGCAAGCCCCCGCTCAGATGCGGCGCAGGCTCAGCCCGCCATGGTACCAGCGCCCGGATGAACGCTCCGAGCCGCCCCGGACCGACGCCTCCGCCCGGCCACGATCCGAGCTACTCCCCGTGCAGCGCGCGCAGGGCGGCGACGACGTCCAGGAAGACGTCGCGGTCGAGGGCCGCGCCTTCCCTTCGGATGTCGGGCGGCGGCAGGCTGAGCACGCGATCGAGCCGGACCTCGCTC
>JAHECE010000233.1 GCA_024641895.1 Actinomycetales bacterium | reverse complement strand
AGCGCACTCCTGGAGAACGTGCCTGTCACGGCCCACCGCCTAGACGGCGACGGTGCGGCGGCCGACGTGCCGGTCGACGACGTCGCGGTCGGAGACCGCCTGGCGGTCCGTCCCGGCGAGGTCGTGCCGGTCGACGGAACGCTGGAGTCGGCGGAGGCGACCACTGACGAGTCCTCCCTCACGGGGGAGAGCATGCCCGTTGAGCACGGGCGCGGCGACGCGATCCTCAGCGGCTCGGTCAACGGTGCGAACGCCATCGTCGTGCAGGCCACCGCGAGCGCCGGCGAGAGCCAGTACCAGCGCATCGTGCAGATGGTGCGGGTGGCTGCGGAGAGCAAGGCCCCGGTCGTGCGCCTGGCCGACCGGTACGCGGTCCCCTTCACGATCGTCGCGTTCGTGCTCGCCGGCACGGCGTGGGCGATCAGCGGCGACCCGGTGCGTTTCGCCGAGGTCCTCGTCGTCGCCACGCCGTGCCCCCTGCTCATCGCCGCGCCTGTCGCCTTCATCGCGGGCATGAGCCGTGGCGCGAAGAACGGGATCATCGTCAAGGGCGGCCGCACGCTCGAGCAGCTCTCGCGTGCACGGACCGTGGCTTTCGACAAGACGGGCACGCTCACGCACGGCGCTCCCGAGGTCGTCGCCGTCCGCCCGGCGCCCGGACGGACCGAGGCGGAGCTCCTGCGGCTCGCCGCGAGCGCGGAGCAGCACTCCGGCCACGTCCTTGCCCGTGCGATGGTCGCCGAGGCGGCGCGGCGTGGTCAGGGTCTCGTCCCCGGCGCGGACGTCGAGGAGATCACCGGCTACGGCGTCGTCGCCGACGTCGAAGGGCGCCAGGTCGCCGTCGGCAAGCCGGCGTTCCTGCGAAGCCGGGGCCTCGTCGTCGACCATCCGGTCGTGGAGCCGGGCCAGATGCTCGTGGTGGTCGACGTGGACGGCGCCTATGCCGGCGCCGTCGTGCTGGGGGACCGGGTCCGCGGGAATGCCCGGTCCACCCTCGAGCGACTCCGGGCGCTCGGCGTCGAGGGCACTCTCATGCTCACCGGGGACTCGTCGTCGACCGCCGCCTATGTCGCCGAGCAGGTCGGCATCGCCGCCGTCCGGGCCGACTGCCTGCCGGAGGACAAGGTCCGCGCCGTGACCGAGATCGCTGCCCGGCCCGTCGTCATGGTCGGCGACGGCGTGAACGACGCTCCGGTCCTGGCGGCCGCCGACGTCGGCATCGCGCTCGGCGCGAAGGGAGCCACCGCGGCCAGCGAGTCGGCCGACGTCGTGATCATGCTCGACGACCTCGCCAAGACCGCTCAGGCCCTCGCCATCGGGCAGCGGACCATGCGGGTGGCGCTGCAGAGCATCTGGCTCGGCATCGCCTTGAGCGTCGGTCTCATGATCGTCGCCGTGCTCGGCTGGCTGCCCGCGATCGTCGGTGCCGGCCTGCAGGAGGTGGTCGACCTGGCCACCATCCTCAACGCCCTGCGGGCGCTCGGCGGTCGGCAGGACGCGGCCTGGCAGACGGCGAACCCTCAGGCGCCGAGCGGTCCCCGCACGATGCTGTTGCCCGAGTGGGCGGCGTCGCCGTCGAAGGGCTCCTCGGAGACGTCGACGACCGAGTAGCGCGTGAGGTCGAGCCCGTCCGGGAGGACGAACTCCCCGGAAGACCCCGTGAGCAGGCCCAGGCTGACCATGCCGCTGAGGTCGGCGGCCAGGAGCCAGACCTCCCGGTAGCCGTCGGTGCCGAGCTCGCCGGTCACCTGGACCACGACGACGCGGGTGCTCGCGTCCTGTGCGACCTGCTCGACCTGCGCCACGCCCGTGGCTTCCCAGCCGGGCAGCGGCTCGAGCGCGGCCTGGGCGAGGACGGTGACGTCCGGCGTCGCCTGGCGGTTCGAGGCCCACCAGGCCCCGCCGAGACTTCCCGCGATCACGCCGGCCGACGCCGCCACGGCGAGCCAGCCCGCGATGCGGGGCCGACGGCGCGCGGCCAGGTCATGGACCGTGGCTGAGGTATCGGCCGGCGGCGCGGGGGCTGCGGTCGGCGTCGTCATGGGCGAGGTGACGGGCGGCTCGGAGGTGCTCGCGTCCTCGCGCGGGATGTCGGGAGGGTTCCCGAGGTCGGGCTGCGCCGGGCTGCCCGCCAGGCCCAGCTCTGCCGAGATCCGGTCCCAGACGACGGGCGGCGGCGGGGAGGGGACGTCGTCGGCCGTCAGCTCCTTGCCCACGGACACGAGGTGGCGAAGCTGCGTCAGCTCGTGGGCGCACTCACCGCACTGGGCGAGGTGGGCCAGGTCGTCCGCGCTGCCGGTGTCCTCGCCGAGCGCGATCATCGCGAGGGTCTCCTCGTCAACGTGTCGCATCATCCACCTCCAATCGTGTCCGCAGTCGCAGCAGGCTGCGCCTGATGTGGCTCTTCACGGTGCCGAGCGGAATGCCGGTCCGCTCGGCGATCGCATCGTGGGTCAGGTCTTCGTAGAAGGCGAGCCGCAGCAGTGTCCGCGGCGGTTCGCCGAGCCGTTCGATCTCGTCCGCGAGCAGCACGTGGTCGACGACACGACCCATGTCGTGCTGCGGCCGGGGCTGGGTCGCGAGCGCCGTGGCTGCGTCGGCCACCTTGCGGTCCCGGGTGCGGCGCTCGTGGGCGTCGGCCACGGTGTTGCGGGTGATCCCGATCAGCCAGCCGGGCAGCGCTGCCCGGGACGGGTCGAAGCCCGACCGCCCTCGCCACGCGGCGACGAAGACGAGCTGGGTGACGTCTTCGGCATCGGCGGCGGTGCCGAGCGAACGCAGCGCGACCCGATAGATCATGGGTGACCACCGTCGGTACGCCTCCGCCAGTGCGGTCTCGTCGCCGTCTCGGAAGCTGAGCCCGATGGCATCGACTTCCGGGTCGGCCGCGCGCTGGACGACGCTCATCCCGCGATCACCGCCTCCGTCCTGGCCGCCGTCGCGCCGGGAGTGCGCGGGCTCCATCACGATACGTGCACCTCGTCGGCCACCGTGCACCGAGCGGGCCCCCGCGGGCCAGCCGGACGCCCATGACGCGCGGCTCGCGTGGGATCGCACGGCTGTGGTCGTCGCCATGGTTCACGCCCCCACCGGCACGGCCGTGACGACGATGTTGTCCGTGTACCGTCCGACATCCGTAAGGAACCTACCACCGCAGGTCACGAGCACCAGGCGGTGCTCGCCGGTGCGGTTGAACAGCGTGTCGACCGGCAGGTTCACCTTGGGGATCATCCGGTTGTCGATCACCGTGGCGGTCGCGATGACCGCCATGACTGGGGAAAGTCTCATGTCGCTCCGCCGCTCTCCGGTCAGCCGCGCTCGGTGACCGGCTTGCGGGGGCGGTTGCGACCGATCAGCGCCACGAGCATCGCCATGGCGACCGCGACGAACGCGTACGACCACGCCGGGACGCTCGGGCCGACCGGGTCGGAGACGAGTCCGGCCTGACCGGTGGG
Source organism: Actinomycetales bacterium (assembly GCA_024641895.1). Classification (GTDB taxonomy): domain Bacteria; phylum Actinomycetota; class Actinomycetes; order Actinomycetales; family JAHECE01; genus JAHECE01. Next base: position 476 of record JAHECE010000233.1, on the reverse strand, counting down.
CACGCCCGCGGGGCTCGAGCGCAGGCCGTCGATCGTCTGGACTGCGAGGTCGAGGTTGCCGTCAGCGGCGCTGCCCCACGCGTACACGATGGTGTTGACGCCCTCGGCGACGTTGACGTCGGCCGGGCCGATCACCGGGTCCGTGGTGCCCGCGAGGGCGACGGCGGCGCTGACGGTGCCGGCGGCGACGTCGAGCACGTCGTCGTTCGGGTTCTCGAGGCCGGCGATGACGGGCGAGCCTGCCGCGAGGAGGTCGACCGCGGGTGCCGCGGCGGTGTGCCGGACGGTCAGACGACCCTCGCCCGCGGCGGTGGGGGAGATGTCGTTCGTGAAGAGCGAGGCGGTGGGCGTGCCCTCGGCGTCGAGGTGAGCGACCGCGGTGTAGCTCATGTCCGCGGCGAGCGGGAGGTCGACGGGGCCGATCGCCGGGGCGCTGTCGTCCACGGCGTCGGAGGCGGTGATCACCACGGTGTAGG
>JAHECE010000232.1 GCA_024641895.1 Actinomycetales bacterium | reverse complement strand
TACGTCGACGTCGCTGAGATGGCCGAGACCGACCGCCTGTGGGCCACGATCACCACCTGGTGGCCGCAGATCGAGACCCTCATCCTCACCGGCGCCACGAACGCCAAGACCGAGGCGGCGATTATCTGGAGCGACTGCGGGGGTGGCGTTGACGTCGCTGACGTGGCCGGAGGAGCTGGTGAGAGACACGTTCTCTGGAGCATGTCGTCCACGTCCCCGATGTCGCGGTCGATGGGTATAGACCTTGGCCAGCTCGATGCCGTACCGGTCGGGCCTACGACGACGTAGGGACCTGCGGATGAGGGCACAACGCGTGGTCATGCCGGTCACGGCGAGAGAGTCCTGGACGGTGATCAACAAGGACCTCGCTGTGGTCGATCCGGCGGAGCGGTACCTCGCCTACCTCGCCGCCATCGAGCGGTCACCGAACACGATTCGGGCCTACGCGCAGAGCCTGGCGTTGTGGCTGGAGTTCCTCCAGCTCCGCGTGGTTGGCTGGGACGGCGCCGCTGTGGAGGACGTCTCCAGGTTCGTGACCTGGCTGCGGGCCCCGGCCGCGAACGTCATCGTCTTGGACGCGACGGCGGCGCGCCGTGGCGAGTCAACGGTCAACCGGCACCTGGCCGCGGTCTTCGGCTTCTACGACTTCCATGCCCGCAACGGGGTCGCCTTGGCGGAGTCCCTGGTGGCGTGGCGCCGGGTCCCGCGGGGATCGTTCAAGCCGTTCCTGCACCACGTGAGCAAGGGGCGGCCGATCCCGACGCGGCCGGTCAAGCTCAAGGTTCCCCGGCGGTTGCCGGTCACGCTGAGCGTGGCGGAGGTCGCGGTCATCCTCGCCGCCTGCCCTCGGCTGCGGGACCGGTTCCTCTTCGCGCTGCTCGCCGAGACGGGTATCCGGATCGGGCAGGCGCTGGGGCTGCGGCACAGCGACTTCGTCTCCCGCCGGCGGGAGCTGAGGATCGTGCCGCGCGAGGACAACGCCAACGGGGCCCGCGCCAAGACTCGGACGGTCACGACCGTGCCTGTCTCGGCGCCGCTGGTGCGGTTGTACAGCGAGTACATGCATACCGAGTACGGCGACCTCGACAGCGACTATGTGTTCGTCAACCTCTTCGCCGACCCGGTCGGGCGGCCGTTGCGCTATGACGCGGTGGCCAAGCTCGTGGCCCGGCTCCGGGCGGCCACCGGGATCGAGTTCACCCCGCATGTGCTGCGCCATACCCGCGCGACCGAGCTGATCCGGGCCGGGGTACCGATCGAGATCGTCTCCAAGATGCTCACCCACCGCTCGGTCACCACGACCTCGGAGACCTACATCCACCTCGGCGTCGAGGACGTCCGCGCCGAGCTGGTCCGCGCCGGGGTCTGGACGAGCGAGGGCCCGCGATGACGCCTGCGTTGCGTCCCGCCGGAGACCCCCATGCGACGCTGCTGGAAAAGCTCACCGGGATCCTCCGTCCCGAGTTCGCCGTCGAGCTGATCCGTATCGACCCGGACAACCCCGTATTCGCCAGGGGCCGCTGCCAGGTCCCCGGCTGCGGGCGCGGGGCCTGGTCCCGGCTGCTGTGCAACGGCCACTACGGCAGGTGGTGCCAGAGCGGGAAGCCCGACCTGACGCAGTTCGCCGCGAGCACCGCCCCGATCAAGAGCCTCTCGGACCGGACCGACGCCTTCGACCTTCGCGGCCTGCCGCTCCAGCTGCGCCTCGAGATCGCCTACTCCATCCAGTGCCGCCACGACGAACGCACGATCCGACTGATCCCGATGATGATCAACCGGCTCGTCGGACTTCTCACCGCGGCGAACTCGACCTCGGTACTGGACCACTCGTTGCCTCGCTGGGCCCTGCTGGCCCACCAGCATGGTCTCAAGGACACCGGCGGTCGGGCGATGGGCCAGCTGCGTTACGCCTGGCGACACCTGAGCGACCTTGCCGAGGACACCGACGCCGAGTCCGAGTTCGCCGGGGACCTCTGGCGGGCGGCAGTGCTCGGGGTCCGCCCCTCCCCGAAGGGCACCACCCAGATCCGCTTCGATCACGTCGCCCAGCCCTGGCTGCGCCAGGGCATCAAACGCGCCTGCCGGTACCGACTCGGCGCGGGCAGGGCATTCGGGTCCGTCAGCATCGAGGAACGTGCCCTGCGGTGGTTCTCCATCTTCCTGACCAAGCACCATCCCGAAGTCACCGGCCCGGTCGGCATCACCAGGGCGGTCCTCGAGCACTACCTGTCCTGGCTCACCGCGGCACCGGAACTGTCGGGGAACACCACGAACACCTACCTGGTAGTCCTGCGCGGCTTCCTCGACGCCTGCCACCGCCACGACTGGATGCCCGGTCTCCCGGCGCGAGCGGCCCTCTACCTCGACGAACTCCCGCCCCGCCCGCGCCCCCTGCCACGGTTCATCCCCGAGTTCGTCATGGCCCAGCTCGAGAACCCCGACCACCTGGCGAAGCTGCCCGACGAGACCACCCGCCACCTGCTCATCCTCATCCAGGAGACCGGGCTACGCGCAAACGACGCCTGCGCGCTGGAGTTCAACCCGCTCATCATCGACAGCGCCGGCTGGCCGTGCCTGAAGTACTACAACCACAAGATGGCAACCGAGCAGCTCGTTCCGCTCTCGCAACGGGCCGCCGACGCGATCCGCGCCCAGCAGGACCACCTCCACGGCCGCTGGCCCGGCGGCTGCCGCCGACTGTTCCCGTCCCCGGTCGCCAACCCCGACGGTTCCCGAGGCTTCTCCTACGCAACCCTCCGGAACCGGCTCACCAACTGGCAGCACGCCATCAACCTGCACGACGAGCCCGGGCAGCCCGTCTCCGTCACCGCCCACCAGTTCCGCCACACCCTCGGTACCCGGCTCATCAACGCCGGGGTGCCCCAGCACGTGGTGCAGAAGATGCTCGGCCACGCCTCCCCGCAGATGACCGCCCGCTACGCCACCATCCACGACGCCACCGTCCGCGCCGCGTTCGACGACTACCAGCAGCGCCGCGTCGACGCCCGCGGTCACCGCCTGCCCTTCGACCCCGACGCCCCGAGCGCCGAGGCCGAGTGGATCAAGCACAACCTCGCCCGGGTCCAGGCCAGCCTGCCCAACGGCTACTGCGGACGCCCACCCCAGCAGGACTGCCCCCACCCCAACGCCTGCCTGACCTGCCCCGACTTCCAGACCACGCCGACGTTCCTGACCATCCACCGGCGACAACGCGACGACATCCTCGAACTCATCGACCTCGCCGAGCAACGCGGCAACGCCCGCATGGCCGCCAACCACCAGCACGTCGCAGACAACCTCCAGGCAGTCATCACCGCCCTGGAGACCATCGAAGAACAGGACAGCACCAGTGCCCAATGATCACCTCGCCGCCGCGACCCGGCGCCGCGTCACCGACACCCGTGACCGCGCCAAAGCCGCCCTGCGCCGACTCGACCACGACGGTGCCGCCATCACCTACGTCAACGTCGCCAGAGCCGCCGGCGTGTCCCGGGCCCTGCTCTACCGCGACCCCGAACTACGCGACGAGATCGACCGCCTCCGCGACCACCACCGCTCCGCCGGGCCGCGCCAGCCCGCCGCGCAACGAATGACCCCCGAGTCACGCGACGAGCTCCTTGCCACCCTCCGCGACGAGAACCACACCCTCCGCGAGGAGAACCAACACCTCCGGGCCCGGCTCAGCATCGTCCTGGGCGAAGAACGCGCAGGCCAACCGCCATACCGCTGACGACCACGTCGGCGACATGTCACCGACACGCACTCCCAACGCGCACACCACTTCCGAGAGAGCGGCTCCAGATAACCGCGAACACCTCGATCAAGCAGATCAAGCGCACCGCCCGGGGGTATCGCAACGCCGGCAACTACAGGGCCCGTATCCTGCTCACCAGCGCCGCGAGAACAGCCGCGTGAACGCCAATCACAGCAGGCCGTT
>JAHECE010000231.1 GCA_024641895.1 Actinomycetales bacterium | reverse complement strand
TTCGCTCGGCACCTGCTCGGCCTCGCCGGTGCCGGCGGCCCGTGCCCCGACGCCGAAGCCGTGCAGGCGGGCGATCTCGGCCTCGAGCTCCTCTACCTGAGCGCGCGCCGTGTCCCGCGCAGTGACGAGGTCGATGAGCTGCCCCTCGCTCGGCCGGTCCGCTCTCAGGTACGTGGAGGTCCCGGACATCTCGCTGAAGGGCCTGAAGCGGTCGGCCTTGTCGAGCACGACCACGGAGTCGTAGACGTGCAGGCCGTCCAGGTGGGTAGCCCAGACGCTGTCCGGCGGGACGCCGGGCGCGTGGAGCGCATGAAGGTCGTCGACCCGCGCCTTGACCCACTCGAGGAACGACGACGGGCTGCCCAGGCCCCCGCCGTACTCCGGCCAGTACGAGGTGTGGCAGTCCTCGACGACGAGGACGCCGTCGTCGGCCAGCAGCGGGAACAGGGTCTCGACCGTCGCGCGCTGCTGCTCCATGCGGTGACCGCCGTCGTCGATGACGATGTCGAACGGGCCGTGCGCCCGCTCGACCCGTCGCAACACCTCCGGGTCCGCCTGGTCGCCGATCTCGACGGCGAAGGCGTCGCCCACCGCGCGACGGGCCGCCTCGTCGACGTCGAGGCCGATCACGGTGGCCTCCGGGCCCAGGTACTGCTGCCACATGGCCAGCCCGCCGCCGCGGTAGACGCCGATCTCGAGGACGCGCACGGGCCGGCCACGAAACCGCTCGAGATGGCGCTGGTAGATCGGGAAGTAGTGCACCCACTTGTCGATCGGCGCGCCGGAGCGATGCGCCAGGAACCACGCGTAGAGCGGGTTCTCGGCGAGTCGCTCGCTCCGCCCGCTCAGGTAGAACGCGGCCCGGAAGGCCTCGTTGGCGAGGTCACGGCCGAAGCCGCCGACCAGCAGCCGGTCGCCGAGGGCCTGCGCCCGGTCGGCAGGCTCGCGTGCCGACAGCAGCGCTCGCGCCAGATCGGCCCGGACCTCCTCGTCGACCTCGTCGAGAGAGCGGACGACGTCGACGGCGCCGTCGACATCGCCCGTGGCCAGCACGAGCAGGGCCCGCTGGACCGCGTCGACGTCGAGGCGCGCCGAGGCTGCCGACGGGGCGGAGCCACCCTCGACCAGGGACGCTGCCACGGCCGCCGCCTGCTCGGCGCCGTCCGGGGTGACCGCCTCCTCGTTCATGCTGTCGCTCAACCCCTCACCGGTACGGAGGCGGCGGGGCTCCACCTGCCGATGATGCGCGTGAGCCCCGGCTCCGTGACCGCGTGCTCGGCGCGCACGACGAAGTCGACCTCGCGATCCGCGTAGTCGTAGGTGTGCCCCTTGGTGATCAAGGAGGTGCTGATCGAGAACTGGCCGGGCTGCACGGGGAGCGCGTCGAGGTGGAAGTCGACGAACGCGGTGTCGCCGTTCGGAGCGAAGTCGTACGTCCGGCTCTCCTGGCCCGAGTTGGGACCGGCCAGCATCATCCCCGACTCGTGGATGATCGCGAGCCCGACCTCGACGTCGCGGACGGCCTCCCGGGCGCGGACGTGGATCCGGATCGTGCAGGGCTCCCCCGGGCTGACGAAGCGCACCTTCTGGCCGTCCGGACCGAGCAGCTCGATGTGCGACATCCGCACCTCGCCCGAACCTTGACGCGGCACCGGGGCCAGGACGGAAGGCTCCCCGTCGCCGGCGAGCGCGGCCTCCGCCTCGCGCCTGGCCGCCTCCTTCTCGTTCACCGAGTGGAGGTAGCCGTCGATCACGTTGCGGACGTCGCCCACCATCTTCGTCTTGCCGTGGTCGAGCCAGATCGCGCCGTCGCACAAGTCGGCCGCGAGGCCGAGGGAGTGCGTGACCAGTGCGATCGTCGTGCCACGCTTGCGAAGCTCGAAGAGGTAGTCGAAGCACTTGCGCTGGAACTCCTCGTCACCGACCGCGATGATCTCGTCGACGATGAGGATCTCCGGGTCGAGCGTCACGGCCACGGCGAAGCCCAGCCGCACGTACATCCCCGAGGAGTAGACCTTCACGGGCGAGTCGATGAACTCCCCGAGCCCGGCGAAGTCGACGATCCTGTCGATCGACTGCTCGATCTGCCGCTTGCCCAGGCCGAGGATCGCCCCGTTGAGGTAGATGTTCTCCCGGCCGCTGAGCTCGCCGTGGAAACCCGCGCCCAGCTCGAGGAGGGCCGAGACCCGGCCGGCAACCATGACCCGGCCCGCGTTCGGCCGGTACACCCCCGCGAGCACCTTGAGCATGGTCGACTTGCCCGAGCCGTTGTGCCCGATGAGCCCGAACGTCGAGCCGTGCGGCACCTCGAAGCTGACGTCGTCGAGGGCGTGGAAGAGGTGCTTGCCCTTGGCCCCGCCGCGGACGAAGCGCTCCTTGACGCTGTCGCGCCGCTCGTTGTGCAGGATGAACGTCTTGCTGACGTTCTCGGCGGAGATCGCCGGGCCGCTCATATCTCCTCCCCCAGGTCGCCGCCGCGCCGCTTGTAGACCAGGCTCGCCCAGAGCAGCGCGAGTCCGGTCCAGATCAGGACTGACAGCCACGCCGTCCACGAGCCCGGTGACAGGTCGTAGGCCAGGGCGCGGAAGAGCGTGATGAACTCCGACAGCGGACTGAACTCGACGATCCCCCGCAAGGGGATCCCGCGCCAGGTCTCGGGGATGATCTCCGGCGTGTAGATGATCGGCGTCAGGTAGAAGAGCAGTTGGAGCCCGACGGCGACGAAGTGGGCAAGGTCCCGGAAGTACACGTTCAGGATCGAGATCGCGGTGGCGACGGCCGCCGAGAACGCAGCGAAGATCACCAGCAGGAAGGGCACGAGCAGCCAGGTCCACGCGATGTTGCCGAGCGCCAGGAGGACGACCATGAGCAGCGACAGCTCGATGAGGCTCTGGGTGCCGACCGCAAGACCCGCGCCGAGGACCGGCGCGTAGGCCGGGAAGAAGATCTTCTGCAGCAGCGGGCCCGCCCCGAGCAGGCCCCCGATGCCGGCATTCAACGTGGAGGAGAAGAAGGACCAGAGCACGAGGCCGGCGAACAGCCAGAGCGCGAAGATGCCGGGCTTGCCGTTGCCCAGATCAGGCGGCGCGACCCGGAACACGATCGAGAAGATGACCGTGTAGATCCCCAGGGACGCGAGCGGCACGACGAGCGACCAGACGAATCCGAGAAGCGTCCCGCTGAACTTGGCCTTGAGGTCCCGCCGGCCGAAGTTGCTGATGAGGTTCCACTGCCGCCAGATGGGCTTGACGGGCCGGACCTCGTTGACCGTTCCGCCGGTCATGGCGACGCAACCTGATCACGGCGCGCGCGCGTCCGCGCCTGGTCCGCGCCTCGGCACCGCCACGTCGTCGAGTCCCACATGCAGCCTCGTCCTGCCCTCCGATCGGCGCCTCGCTGAGCGCATCGCCCCCGGTGGCGAGACCGGGGACGACACGTCAAGGTAGCAGCGGCCGGCGGACCACCTCCGGCAGAACGCGGGGTCAGTCGCCGACCACCACGCTCCGGCACCCCAGACCGGTGTGGGAGCCGGCGAACACGTTCGCGGCCGTGACGCACACCCGGTGCACGCCAGACGGCGCACTCACCGTCTGCTTGAACCCGCGCGCCGATCCGTAGCCGGGAAAGGCCCGGCCAACATCAGTGCGGACCTGGTTGGCCGCCATGTGGCGCCCGCGCCCGTCAACGGTCACCCACATGAAGATGGAGTCCGTCGTGTCCGGGTCGATCCCCCAGCCGGAGACCTCGATCCCACCGGGCACGCCACGAGCCCCTTCGAAGTTGCCGAACGGAGAGCCTGCGCGCACCGTGACGGTCCGGCAGCCGAGCTCGTTGTGTGACCCGACGCCCCGGTTCGACGCCGTCACGCACACCTGGTGGACGCCTGGCCCTACGCCCACCCGCGAGTCGAAGCCGTGGTCGGGGCCGTAGTCCGGATGGTCCGCAGCCACAT
>JAHECE010000230.1 GCA_024641895.1 Actinomycetales bacterium | reverse complement strand
CGGCACGGCCGTCGCTAGCGTGCCGGTTGGCGCCCTCCGCGGGTCACAGGGGGCCAGCGCGGGGCCGGTGCCGGCGAGCAGCGCGCGGACGGCCCCGAAGGCCGCGACGACGTCCGCCGGCCGCGTGCCGCCCGCGATCACCCGCGCGCCGTCGACGTGCCTCACGGAGGCAGCCTAGGTCCGCCGTAGGGTGAAGCCGACCGCCACCGGGGCGGCCGTGGCAAGGGGGCGCTCGTGCGGACGAGTTGGCGACGCCAGATGAGGCTGGCGGTCGGGGTTGTCGCAGCGACCGTGCTGGTCGGCTGCACGCAGACACCGGTGCCTGGCCCGGCGGAGACGATCACGCCGACGGTGATCGCGGACAAGTCGTCGCCCCCGGAGCCGGTGGTTCCGACGGTCTGGCCACTCACCGGCGTCGAGGGCGACGTCGTGGACCGGCCGGCAGTCGCGGTCAAGATCGAGAACACGTCGCAGGCACGGCCGCAGACCGGGCTCGAGAACGCCGACGTCGTGTGGGAGACCATCGTCGAGTTCGGTGTGTCGCGCTTCGTGGCCGTCTACCACTCGGACCTTCCGCCGGAGGTCGGGCCGATCCGGTCCATCAGGCCTGTCGACGCCAAGGTCGCCTCGCCCCTGGGCGGGCTGCTGGCCTTCTCCGGTGGCCAGGACGGGATCGTGAACTACCTCGCCCAGACGCCTCTGCAGCTGCTGAGCGAGGACGCGGGCGACCGCGGCTTCTACCGGATCCGCTCGCGCAGCGCGCCACACAACGTCTACGGCTCGCTCGAGACCTTCATCGAGCAGGCAGACGCCCGGCACGCCTCGTCGCCGCCGGGCGAGTTCGAGTTCGCCGCTCGTCCCGGCCGCTCGGCCGCCGAGCTGCAGGGCACCGCGGCGTCCGAGATCCGGCTCGCGCTCGCGCCGGGTGTCTCGCCGCGCTGGGCCTGGAGCGACGAGCGTCAGCTCTGGCTGCGGTCCGAGGCGAGCGGGCCGGCGGTGAGCGCTACGGGCCAGCGGCTCTCCGCCGTCAACGTCGTCGTCCTCGAGGCCGTGGCCTACGACAGCGGCTACGACGCCCAGCTGGGTGAGCCCGTGCCCGACCTGCGGCTCGAGGGAAGTGGCTCCGGCGTCCTGGCCACGGGCGGCAAGACGGTCCCGGTCACGTGGACCAAGACGACCCGGAGCTCCCCGGTGGTGCTGACGGGCCCCGACGGTGAGGTTGCGACCCTGGCCCCGGGCAACATCTGGGTCGAGCTCGTCCCGCTCCCGGCCGGCTCCGCCACCGTCGGCTGAGCAGCGGGTCTCAGAACGCGTAGGGGTAGGCCGACCAGTCCGGCTCCCGCCGCTCCAGGAACGCGTCCCGGCCCTCGACGGCCTCGTCCGTCATGTACGCGAGCCGTGTCGCCTCGCCGGCGAAGACCTGCTGGCCGGCAAGTCCGTCGTCCGCGAGGTTGAAGGCGAACTTGAGCATGCGGATCGCCTGCGGGGACTTCGTCGCGACGATCCGCGCGTACTCCAGCGCGAGGTCCTCGAGCGAGTCGTGTGCGGCGACCTCGTTGACCGCGCCCCAGCGCTCGGCGTCCTGCGCGGTGTACTCCCGGGCCAGGAAGAAGATCTCTCGAGCGCGCTTCTGCCCGATCTGGCGGGCCAGGAGCGCCGAGCCGTAGCCGCCGTCGAAGGACCCGACGTTCGCGTCGGTCTGCTTGAAGCGGCCGTGGTCCCGGCACGCGATCGACAGGTCGGCGACCACGTGCAGCGAGTGGCCACCGCCGGCGGCCCATCCGTCGACGACTGCGATGACCACCTTCGGCATCGTCCGGATGAGCCGTTGCACCTCGAGGATGTGCAGGCGACCGGCCCGGGCCGGGTCGATCTCTTCGGACGCGGCGGCGGTGCCGTCGGTCGTGTACCGGTAACCGTCCCGCCCGCGGATGCGCTGGTCGCCTCCCGAGGAGAACGCCCAGCCGCCGTCCTTCGGGCTCGGGCCGTTTCCCGTCAGGAGCACGGTTCCCACCGAGGAGGTCATCCGGGCGTGGTCGAGCACGCGGTACAGCTCGTCGACGGTGTGCGGCCGGAAGGCGTTGCGGACCTCGGGACGGTCGAACGCGACCCGGACGACCGGCAGGTCGCGCTCGCCGTCGGCCGACCGGTCGACGCCCCGGTGGTAGGTGACGTCGGTGAGGTCGGCGAAGCCGTCGACCTCGCGCCACCGGTGCGGGTCGAACGTGGCCGAGACCTGGGCCGGGAGTGCGCTCACGCCGTGAACACTAACCGGCCGAGCGTCCGCGACCGCTGCGGAACCTCTCGGCCGGAATCGGCGTCGGGGGAGCGAGACACTCCGCGCCACACGTCGACCTCCGTCAGGAATCGGACGGATGCGGCCCAGAGGTTCGCGTCTATCCTGACCAGCGTGCCTGCCACCGAGTGCTATAGGACACCGCTGCGTACGCGGTTCCGGGGCCTGAGCTCGCGCGACGGGCTCCTCCTGCGCGGTGACGCGGGCTGGGGCGAGTTCTCGCCCTTCTGGGACTATGACGAGCAGGAGTCGTCGGCCTGGCTGCGGGCAGCCCGCGAGGCGGCCGACATCGGCTGGCCCGCGCCGCTGCGGACGAGCATCCCGGTGAACGTGACGGTCCCGGCCGTCGGCCCCGCGCTGGCACGCGCCCACGTCGCCGCCGCCGGCGGCTGCGCCACCGCCAAGGTCAAGGTCGCGGAACCGGGGGACGACCTCGGGGTCGAGCTGGCCCGGCTCGAGGCCGTGCGGGACGCCCTCGGTCCGCACGGGAAGATCCGCATCGACGCGAACGCGGGATGGGACCTCGACGAGGCCCTCGCCCGGCTCCCGCTCCTCGACCGGGCCGCCGGCGGACTGGAGTACGTCGAACAGCCGTGTGCCGACACCGCCGACCTGGCGGCACTCCGTCGCCGCCAGCACGTCCGGGTCGCCGCCGACGAGTCCGTGCGCCGGGCGGAGGACCCGCTGGCCGTCGTGCGCGCCGAGGCGGCCGACGTCGTCGTGATGAAGGTCCAGCCCCTCGGCGGCGTCCGCGCCTCGCTCGAGCTGGCGGAGCGGATGGGGCTGCCCGTGGTGGTGTCCTCGGCGCTCGAGTCGTCGGTGGGCATCGCAGCGGGGCTGGCGCTCGCCGCAGCCCTGCCGGAGCTGCCGTACGCATGCGGGCTCGCCACGGTCCAGCTTCTCGTCCGCGATGTCGTCGAGGACCCGCTCCTTCCGGTTGACGGGGCGATCGAGCTCCGTCGCCCGGAGCCCACGGCGGCGTCGCTCGCCGCGGCCGCGGCCGACGCGTTCACTGCGCGTCGCTGGCACGACCGGCTGGCGCGGGTCGAGCCGGTGTCGCGATGACGGGCCGGCCGGAAGGGCAGCTGTCGACCGAGGCGTCGGCCCGCACGGCCCGAGCGGTCGTCACAGCCCTGGTCGCCCACGGCGTCCGGGACGTCGTGCTGTGCCCGGGCTCTCGCAGCGCGCCGCTGGCCTACGCCCTCGCCGCCGCCCACGACGCCGACTGGCTTCGACTCCACGTCCGCCTCGACGAGCGCTCGGCCGCGTTTCTCGCGCTCGGGCTGACGCGTGCCGCCGACGAGCCCGTGCCGGTCGCCGTCGTCACCACGTCGGGCACGGCGGTGGCGAACCTGCACCCGGCCGTCCTCGAGGCCGCCCACTCCGGACGGCCGCTCCTCGCGGTGAGCGCCGACCGGCCGCACGAGCTGCGGGGGACGGGTGCGAACCAGACGACCCAGCAGGTCGGCATCTTCGGCGACGCGGTCCGCTGGGCCGCCGACCTCCCGGCAGGCGCCGAGGTCGGCGTCGCCGGGCAGGTCGCCCGGGCGGTGGCGGCGGCGCGAGGCCTGCGAACCGGGGACCCAGGCCCGGTGCACCTCAACGTCGCGTTCCGGGAGCCGCTGACGCCCGACGCGCCGTGGGCCCTGGGCAGTG
>JAHECE010000229.1 GCA_024641895.1 Actinomycetales bacterium | reverse complement strand
GGCGGCGTCGTCGGGCTGCATGGCGTCCAGGACGTCGGCGGCGCGGCCTGCCTCGAGGCCCGACACGATCGCGACGCGGTCCTCGTCGCCGAGCTCCTCCAGCACGTCCGCGAGGCGCTCGACGTCGAGCTCGGCGGCGACCTCGAGCTGCCGTGCCGCCGGTAGGTCGTGCAGCGCATCCGCGACGTCCGCCGGCTTGAGGTCTTCGAAGGTGGCCAGCAGAGCGCTGGCGCCCTGCCGCTCGGTGACGGCGGCGAGGCCCACGACGGCGTCCACGTCGACGAGGAACGTCTCGCCGCGGCGGAAGGACAGGCCGCGGCCGCTCGGGGCGATCCGCCGGACGAACAGGCGGCTGATCGTCCAGTCCCGGTGGCGCCCGTGCTCGAGCGCGACGTCCTCGACCGTGACCTCGCCGCTGCCGTCGCGCATGGTGAGCGGGCGGTCCAGCAGCTGGCCGACGACGAGCGTCTCGGTGCGGCGCTGCTCGAACCGGCGCACGTTGAGCAGCCCGGTGGCGATGACGGCGCCCGTGTCGATGCTCGTCACGCGGCTCAGAGGCAGGAAGACCCGCCTGCGACCCGGCACCTCGACGACCAGCCCGACCGCCCGGAGGGGACCCTTCGCGCGGAGCAGGACGACGACGTCGCGCACGCGCCCGAGACGGTCACCGATCGGGTCGAACACGTCGGTGCCGGCGAGCCGGGCCACGAAGACGCGGGTCGGTGCGCTGCTCACCCTGCCAGCCTAGGCCCGGTGCCCGCCGGACCCACGCAGGTCGACCGCGACTCGGCGCCGGGGGACAATGGGCTCATGTCCAGCTTTCGCCCCGCGCGAGTCCCGCAAGTTCCGACCCCGCCCTCGGGAGAGGAGGTCGCCTCGTACCCGACCTACCTCGAGGCGCAGCACGCGGTCGACTACCTCGCGGACAACGACTTCCCCGTGCGCCTGGTGACGATCGTCGGCACGGACCTGCGCATGGTCGAGCGCATCACGGGTCGGCTGACCTACGCGCGCGTGGCCGTCGCGGGCTCGGCGTCGGGCGCCTGGTTCGGTCTCTTCGTCGGTCTGCTGCTCTCGCTCTTCACGACGGGCTCGACCCTGGCGGTGCTGCTGCCCGCGCTGTTCATCGGTGCCGGGTTCGGCCTGCTCTTCGCGATCGCCACCTACGCCGCTACCGGTGGCAAGCGCGACTTCACGTCCTCCAGCCAGGTCGTGGCCAGCTCGTACGCCGTGCTCTGCCAGGGGCCTGATGCCGTCCAGGCCCGGCAGATGCTGGGCCAGCTGCCGCCGCGGTAGGCGGCGCCGAGGCGTCCGTCACCGTTGCTCAGTCCGGCAGCAGGCCCGCCATCCAGGCCTCGACCGCCTCCGGGGTCCGCGGGAGCGCTGCCGAGAGGTTCTCGACGCCGTCCTGAGTCACGAGGACGTCGTCCTCGATCCGCACGCCGATGCCGCGATACTCCGACGGCACGGCCAGGTCGTCGGCCTTGATGTAGAGGCCGGGTTCGATGGTGAAGACCATCCCGGGTGCCAGCGGGCCGTCGAGGTAGGTCTCACGGCGCGCCTGAGCGCAGTCGTGCACGTCGATGCCGAGGTGGTGGCTGGTCCCGTGGACCATCCACCGCCGGTGGAACTGGCCCTCCGGCTCGAGGGACTCCTCGGCCGAGACCGGGAGCCAGCCCCACTCCTCGAGCCGGGCCGCGATGACCGTCATCGCGGCGGCGTGCACGTCGCGCAGGCGTGCGCCGGGTCTGGCGACGGCGAACGCGGCGTCGGCGGCGTCGAGGACGGCTTGGTAGACCCGCCGCTGGGTGTCGGTGAAGACGCCGTCGACGGGCAGGGTCCGGGTGATGTCGGCCGTGTACAACGACTCGACCTCGACCCCGGCGTCGACGAGGACGAGCGTGCCCGGTTCCACCGGCCCGTCGTTGCGGATCCAGTGGAGAGTGCAGGCGTGGTCGCCGGCAGCGGCGATCGTCTCGTAGCCGACCGCATTGCCCTCCTCGCGGGCGCGGGCACCGAAGACACCCTCGATGACGCGCTCGCCCCGGGCGTGCGTCGTGGCGCGGGGCAGTGCGCGCACGATGTCCTCGAAGCCCGCGACCGTGGCCGCCACGGCGAGGCGCATCTGCTCGATCTCGAAGGTGTCCTTGACCAGGCGGAGCTCGGAGAGCGCCTCGACCAGAGCGGCGTCCGCCGAGGCGTCGGTCTCACGAACGCGGGCCACGAGCTCCTCGACGGCGCGGTCCGAACCTGTCACCACCCGCACCGGGACGGGCGGACGAGACGTGCCGTCGCCGCGCGCCGGCGCCGCGAGCGCGGCGGGTAGGTCGTCGATGTGCGCGCACTGAAGGCCGGTCTCGGCCTCCAGGTCCGCCAGAGCGGGGCGGGCGCCCACCCAGAGCTCCCCGTACCGGGCATCGGCGTAGAACTCTTCGGCGTCTCGCCCGGCGCGAGGCCGGAAGTACAGGACGGCGTCGTGGGTCGCGTCCGTGGCCGGGGGTGACGGTCGTGGTTCCAGCACGAGCACGGCGTCCGGCTCGGAGGCCGCTCCGAGTCCGGTCAGGTGCGCGAACGCCGAGTGCGGTCGATAGCGGTAGTCGGTGTCGTTCGAGCGCGTCACCAGCGTGCCGGCGGGGATCACGAGCCGCTCGCCGGGGAAGCGGGCGCCGATGCGCTCCCGTCGCAGACGTGCGAAGGCCGCGACGTCCCCGGTCTCGGGAAGTGGCTCGGCGTGCGGCGACCAGCTCGACGCGATGAAGGAACGGAAGGCCTCGGACGCCGGGCGCTGGGAGCGGTTGGCGCCACGTTCCGCGACCGGCTGAGCGGACGGCTCGGCGGGCGTCGCGCCCGATTCGTCCACCGGGGCCGCTGGTGCGTCGGGTCGAGGCAGCTCGCTCACGCCGCCATGCTCTCACCTGCACGGTCACGAGACCGTGCGGTGCCCTGCGCCACCGGGCCTAACCTGGGCTCGTGCGCATCGACCTGCACACCCACTCGTTCGCCTCGGACGGCACCGACGCCCCCGCCGAGGTGGTGCGTCAGGCTGCCGCCGCCGGCCTCGACGTCGTGGCCCTCACCGACCACGACACCACCCGGGGCTGGGCGGAGGCGGCGCAGGCGGCTCCCGCCGTCGGCATCGCCCTCGTGCGGGGCATCGAGATCTCCTGCTCCGCCGCTCGGGGCATCAGCGTCCACCTGCTCGGCTACCTTCAGGACCCCGAGCACGCCGCCCTTGTCGCCGAGACGGAGGCTGCCCGGGACTCGCGGCAGGAGCGGGCGCGGCGTCTCGTCGAGCGAGTCTCGCGAGACTTCCCTCTCGCGTGGGAGGACGTGCTCGCCCAGCTCGGTCCGGACGCGACGGTCGGTCGGCCGCACATCGCGGACGCGCTCGTCGCCCGCGGGCACGTGCCTGACCGCGCCGCGGCATTCGAGAGCCTCCTCGCCACGCGAGGTCCCTACTACGTCCCCTACCGAGCGCCCGGTGCCGTCGCGATGGTCCGGGCGGTCCGGGCGGCCGGCGGGGTTCCCGTGCTCGCGCACCCGTTCGCCGCGGCGCGCGGGCGCGTCGTGCCGGACCGGGTCATCGAGGAGATGGCGGGTGCGGGGCTCGCCGGCCTCGAGGTCGACCATCGGGACCACACCGACGCCGACCGTCGCCGCCTGCGCGCGATGGCGGCGAGCCTGCGGCTGCTCGTCACGGGTTCCAGCGACTTCCACGGCGCCGGAAAGCCGAACCGGCTCGGTGAGAACCTCACCGAGCCGGACGTCTTCGAACAGATCGAGGCACAGGGCGCGCTACCCGTCGTTCGAGGCTGATGCTGCCTTGGGGTCATTCCGAGGCAGGCGCGGAAGTCCCGCCGCGGGTGCGCCGACGGTTGCGCCGGCGGCGGGGACGGTCGTCGGAGGGCGTGCCCGCGGAGGCCGCGCCCTCGGAGGGCGGGGCGTCGCCGCCCGCCGTCG
>JAHECE010000036.1:584-15071 GCA_024641895.1 Actinomycetales bacterium | reverse complement strand
CCGACCGCCGGGCCTGGGGCTCGTGGGACAAGGTCGGAGTGAACGGCTACCGGCATCGTCTCTCGGAGGCACGAGCGGCGCCCAGCTCAGAAGGTGCCCCGATCTCCCCCCGGCGCGGCGCTCAACCAGGGGCCGGCCCGGCGTACCGTTGAGTCGTGCGCGGAACAGGCTTTCATCTCGCCGTCGTGGCCCTCTCCCTGACCCTTCTCGGCGGGTGCACAGCTCCAGGTGGCGACGGGACGCCGTCACCCACGTCCTCCGCGACGGAGCCGACGACGCCGTCCCCGTCCCCGTCCCCGAGCTGCGAGGCCTTCGGGACGACCGAAGCCAGCGTCTCCTCCGAGGACTGGTCCGCACAGCTGCGCACGGACCCCTCCCAAGCCCTCTGGGGCGTGACCATGCGCGTCGGCGGGCATGAGTGCTACGAACGGTTCACCTTCGAGTTCGACGGCATCGGAGCGATGCCGGGCTGGGCGGTCGCTCCCCATGAGGGAAGCCAGTTCAACCTCGACCCGTCCGACCTGCCGCTGACCCCACCCCTCGCCGGTACCGCGGCACTGGAGCTGGATTTTGCTGCCTGGTACGACGGGAGCCTGACCATCGACGAGCCCGCCTTCGCAGGCCCCGAGCAGATCCTGCCCACCGGGCTCGAGGCGATCCGGGAAGTGCGCATCCTGGGCGCCTTCGAGGGGATCAGCCAGATCGGGATCGGGCTCGACAAGGCCCGGCCCTATCGCGTCACCTGGCTGGAGGAGCCGAAGCGGCTCGTCGTCGACGTCTACGTCGGCTGACCGAACCAGTCCACGTCGCGCCCGGCCACGCTGGGTGAGCAGCCACTCCTGCCCAGGTCACGGGTGAGGCACGCCTGGGGCGGACGACACGGCGTCGATACCCGAGGAATCCGGCGGACCCGACGCGCCCGCGCTGGTCGAGGGCTCCAACGCCACCAGCGACCGCGTCCGTGCAGTCATGCCTCCCTACCATCACGAACACTCCTCCCTATGCTGACCAGGTGCCTGAGGACGGACCGCCCCAGCCTGGCCCAGCGGCGTCCGGTCCACCCGCTCACCCGACCGCCCCCGCGCTCGCGATTCGTGGCCTGTGGAAGACCTTCGGACAGAAGGTCGCCGTCGCCGGGATCGACCTGGACGTCCCCACGGGATCCTGCTTCGGCCTGGTCGGCCCCAACGGAGCGGGCAAGACGACAACCCTCTCCATGGCCTCCGGTCTGCTGCGCCCCGACGGCGGTTGGGTGCGGGTGCACGGCCAGGACCTCTGGGCGAACCCGTTGGCCGTCAAGGTCCAGCTCGGCGTCCTGCCCGACGGCGTCCGGCTCTTCGACCGGCTCACCGGTACCCAGCTCATCACCTACGCCGGGCTCCTCCAAGGCCTCGATCGCGAGACGGTCGCCGGCCGCACCGCCGACCTGCTCCGCGCGCTCGACCTCGAGGCCGATGCCAACACCCTCGTCGTCGACTACTCGGCCGGCATGACGAAGAAGATCGCGCTGGCCTGCGCGATGGTCCACGCGCCCCGGGTCCTGCTGCTCGACGAGCCGTTCGAGTCCGTCGACCCGGTCTCGGCCGCGAACATCCGTCAGATCCTCGCCTCCTACGTCTCGACGGGCGGCACCGTCGTGGTGAGCTCGCACGTCATGGACCTCGTCCAGCGGATGTGCGACCACGTCGCGATCATCTCAGCGGGTCGGGTGATGGCAGCCGGCACCGTCGACATGGTGCGCGGCGAGGCGAGCCTCGAGGACACGTTCGTCGAGATGGTGGGCGGCCGCTCCGCCGGTGAGGGGCTCTCGTGGTTGCGCACCTCGTCCGGCTGAAGGCGACCCTGCTGCGCAACGGCCTGAGACGCAGCGCATGGCAGATCGTCGGACTGGTCTTCGCGGCCCTCTACGCCTCCGGCGCGGTGGCGATCGCCGTCGTGGGACTCGCTGCCCTCTCGACCCAGCACGCCGACCTGCGCGCCTCGGTCGTCGTCCTGCTGGGAGCGGCCCTCGTGCTCGGCTGGTGGCTGATACCGCTCGTGTCGTTCGGCGTGGACTCGACCCTCGAGCCGGCACGTTTCGCCACGTTCGCCGTCCCGCGACGTGACCTCGTGGTCGGGCTGGCGCTCGCCGGCCTGATCGGAGTCCCTGGAGTCGCCACGACGATCGTCGCGGCTGCCACAGCAATGCCGTGGTGGCGTCAACCACTCGCCGCACTCGCCGGCCTCGTCGGCGCGGTCCTCGGCGTCTCCATCTGTGTCGTCGGTTCGCGGGCGATCACGACGGCGCTCGACCCGCTCCTGAACCGGCGCGGCTTCCGCGAGATCGCGGCGGTCGGGATCCTCCTCCCGCTCATGCTCATGGGACCGATCATCAGCGGCCTCGTCGACTCCGTCGCGGGGCACAGCGCCGCCTTGCCGGCGATCACGCGCTGGGTCGTCTGGACGCCGTTCGGTGCTCCGTGGGCGCTCGGAGCAGATGTCGCGGCCGAGATGTGGTCCGGCCTGATCGCCCACCTCGGCATCGGACTCGCGACGCTCGCGCTGCTCGTGGCGCTGTGGTCCTGGCGGTTGACGGACGCGATGGCTCCCCATCGCTCGGCCGCCGGTGCCTCCCTCGTCGGCGTCGGGCTCTTCGGCCGACTCCCGGCGACGCACTGGGGCGCCGTCGCGGCGCGGAGCCTCACCTACCGGCGCCGGGACCCTCGGTACGTCTCCGCGCTGCTCATCGTGCCGGTGCTCCCGATCCTCCTCACCTTCGGGTTCGGCACGACCGGCCTGCTCGTCGCCGTGCCGTTCGCCGCGGCAATGCTGGGCTTCAGCATCTCCGCTGACACCTCCTACGACGGCACCGCCTTCTGGATGCACGTCATGGCCCCGATCCGCGGGCGCGACGACCGGTGGGGCCGGGTGCTGGCCACGGCCGTCATCGGTGCCCCGGCACTCATCGCGCTCGGGCTCGTCGCACTCGGCGTGACCGACCGATGGGACCTCACGGCCCCGATGCTCGGCTTCTCGCTCGGCTCGTTCGCCTCGGCACTCGGCGTCTCCTCGGTCGCCTCCGCCTCGATCGTCGTCCCGGTTGTCCCGCCCGGGTCGAGCCCGTTCGCCTCGCGTCAGGGTGGCTCGATGGCGGCTCTCGGCACCCAGGTCGGGGGGATGGCGGCCCTCGGCATCCTCGGGCTTCCCGGCCTCGCACTGTCGGTCCTCGCCGCACTGAACGGATCGCTGCTCCTCGGGGTCCTTGCCGCGCTCGTCTCGCTCGCCGTCGGCGCCGCTGCGCTAGTGACCGGCGTGCGCCGAGGCGGCGACCTCCTCGACCGGCGCGCCCCGGAGCTGCTCCAGTCGCTTCGCTCGATGGATTGACCGGGTCTGGTCTGCCGGCCGCCGTGCGGTCCACACGTGCCGAACGGGCACCCTCGTATCCGCCGTAGGGACCGAGCGGCCGACAAGAGTCCCGGACCACGGAGCGCACGGACGGCCGTGCCGGCGTACCTCCGAGCTGTGCGTCAGCCTGCGGTGACGAACCTCGCATGGACGACGGCGGACAGCTCGACGTCCTCAGGCGACAGCTCGACGGCTCCTCCAGCCGTCGACGCGGCAGAGGCGGCCGCGCGGCCGGCCACGGCAGAAGGCGCGAGCGTTCCGCTCCGGTCACCGCCGAGCAGCCCCGGATCTGCGACCTCGACGATCCGCACCTCCCCGGCTCCTGCCGCCGTGGCGATCACCCGGGCGCGATCCCTGGCCTGCTCGACCGCTCGAGCAAGCACTCGGCGCTCCTGCTCCTGACGCGTCCCCTCGGTGAGCGTCCAGTCGACGCGGACGACCGTCACGCCCTCGAGCCCCGCCCACTCCTCCACGAAGCGCGTCAGAGCGCTGACGTCGCGGAACTTGACCTGCAGCTGCGCAGCCGCGGCATAGACGAGAGGGGTGAGGTTGCCTTTGTCGGAGTACGGGCGCCAGCTGCGCGTGCGGATCGGAAGGACGGCAGACCACGTCGTCGGTGACGGGACGGCGGCCTTGAGCCGGGCCACCTCCGCGCTGAACCGTTCGACGAGCCCTGTGGTACGAACGAGCGGCGCCTGCGGCTCAGGGCCCTCGAACCCGGCCATCAGGTGGATCGTCGCCCGCTCAGGCCGCAACGACGCGCTCCCCGTGCCTGCCACCGTGATCTCCATCGTCCGAGCGTAGGGCGGGGTCGGCCCGTGCGGTTCGCTCATGGCGCGCCCGCCCGCTGCGCGTCATGTCGCCCGCCGGTCGACCTTCCGGAGTGGGCGCCGTCCGATCGATGGCAGATCCTCACGCTCCGCGACGGACACCGGCGAGCCCTCGGGGCTCACGCCGGCTCGGCCGCCCCGCTCCGCCCGGGCAGGGTGACGGTGAAGCGGCAGCCGGCCCCGGCGTTGTGCACGTCCACGCGTCCGCCGTGGGCCTCGACGACGCCCCTCACGACGGCGAGCCCGAGGCCGGCGCCCTCCCCCGGCCCCGGGGAGCGCGCCTGGGTGCCCCGCCAGCCGGGCTCGAACAACCGGGGGAAGTCGTCCGACCGGATTCCGCCGCAGGCGTCGGCCACGCTGATCTCGACGCCGTCTCGACCGGTTCCGGCCGTCACGACGACGCCGCCGTCGGGCGGCGTGTGTCGGATGGCGTTCACCACCAGGTTGGCCACCGCGCGCGAGAGCCAGCGGGCGTCGACCTGAGCGGCAATCGGCCCGTGCGCGGAGCCGGAGAGCCGCACACGACGAGCCTCCGCCAGCGGCCTCGCCGAGGCGAGGCTGTCGGAGACGAGGTCGACGAGGTTCACGGGCTCCAGCGTCAGCGTGAAGGCACCCGACTGGAGACGCGAGAGGGCGAGCAGGTCGTCGACCATGGCACCCATACGGTCGATCTCCTCGAGCATCCGCACGAGGTAGCGGCCGGGCTGCGGCGCTACGCCGTCCTGCAGGGCCTCGGCCATCGCCTGCAGCCCCGCCAGCGGCGTGCGCAGGTCGTGCGACGCCCAGGCGACCAGCTCCCGGCGCGAGGCCTCGATCTCCCGCTCCGCCTGACGCCCTGCCTCGATCTCGGCGGCATCGCGCTCCGCGGCGTGGATCCGGCGGGCGATCACGACGCCGACCAGCGCGGCGATCGGAACGGCCGTGAGCAGGACGAGCAGCATCGTCGCCGAGTCCGAGGCGGTCAGGAACATCGCCCGCGAGCTCGCCCACACCCCCGCGGCCAGCGAGAGCACCACGACGAGCGGCGCACTCGCCGCGGCCACCGGCACGGACCGGCCGGCCAGCAGCATGACCACGCCCGCACCGATCACGGCGACAACCGCTGCCACCCCGGCGGAGAGGGCGACCGCCGCGAGCTCAGGTCCCACGGCTCGAGTCCCACCGGTAGCCCACGCCCCACACGGTGGCCAGCCGCCTCGGGTGCGCGGGGTCCGGCTCCACCTTCTCCCGGAGCCGCCGCACGTGCACGGTGACAGTCGACTCGTCGCCGAAGTCCCACCGCCACACCTCGTGCATCAGATCGGCGCGGGAGAACGCGCGTCCGGGGTGCGCGAGCAGGAACGCCAGCAGGTCGAACTCCCGGCCGGTCAGCGCCAGCTCGACGCCGTCGCGGTAGGCCCGGTGCCCGACGACGTCCAGAGTCAGGTCGCCGTCCACCACGGGTGCCGTCTCTGCGGGCCCGAGCTCCGACGGGACCGCGCGCCGAAGGACCGACTGAACCCGTGCGACCAGCTCGCGCGGGCTGAACGGCTTGGTGACGTAGTCGTCCGCACCGACCCGCAGGCCCAGCACACGATCGTCCTCGTCCCCCCGGGCGGTCAGCATGATCACCGGCAGCGCCGGTCGCTGCTCGCGCAGCCGCCCGCACAGCGCCAGGCCGTCGACGTCCGGAAGCATCAGGTCCAGGACAACGAGGTCGGGCGCGTGCGAGCGCACCAGCTCGAGTGCCGACGCCCCGTCCGCGGCCCGCGCCACCTCGTAGCCGGCCCGCACCAGGTAGGCGAGCACCACCTCCGCGACCGTCGCGTCGTCGTCCACGACGAGCACCCGGCCGGCCGCCGGCACAGGCGCAGGACCGACATCGACAGGCATGCAACCACGGTAGGTCCCTCAGCCTCTGGAGCACCGGCAGGACGCACGACGTCCGCGGATCGTAAGACCCGCGGCCTCGCTTCGCACCGCACGCGACGTCGTCAGACTTCGGTAACCCGTCGGTAAGCCGGCCGCAATGGTCACCGACCGGGGCTCGCCGGTTGAGTGGGCGAAGAGCCGGCCACCAGGGCCGGCGGCACAGGAAGGCACTCACCATGCGCACACATCTGATCAGGACCGCCGCTGCGGCGGGCGGGACGCTCGTCGCGATGCTCGCCGCCGGGGCACCGGCCTTCGCCGGCGTGACGGGTCCCGCGATCTACGTCGACGGCGTCGCCTACCGGACGGTGGGGACCCCCACCGACTTCTCCGCCACCGGCGCGCCCGACCAGGCTTGGGACGTCATCTACAACTTCGGCGGTGTGCAGCCGTCGGTCGCGACCGCCGCACCCGGCGACCGCGACTACAACGGCGGCCGCTGGCGCGTCCACGGCCTCTCGCTCCCCAGCGGCTACGCCGCCGCGGTGGCCTCGGCGGACACGAACCTCAACGGCGTCATCGACTCCGACGCCGAGCTCGCCCTGGCACTGACCGCAGGGACCGCCGTCGACCTGGGCGTCGTGAAGCAGTTCGAGTGCCCGGTCATCCCGCTGCCGCACGGACGCTGACCTGACAGCCGAGCTCGAAGCACGCGACCCGCCGAAACACGTCGGAGGACACGGTCGACATGGTCCTGGCGCCAACGTTCACCCGGTAGCACGACGCCGGTCGACGGCGCGGGTGCGGCCGGCTACCGGACGATCGCGCCCTGCCAGGCAGGGCGGTTGCGGTACGAGTCGTCGAGCGGCCGAGGAAGGCCGCCTCGACCGCCTCGGCGTCGGGGTTGTTGCGTCGCCCGAAGTGGTGGCTGCGCATCCGGGCGCCAGGTCGCGGCGGGGGCCTGGCCCCCGCCGTAGCCCCCGCCGTCCGTGCTGGGCTCCCGTATCCGGTCAGGCCTATCGAGCGAGTCCGCGTAGTCGACCGGCCGAGTGACCGGGTCACGGGCCCCGGTTTCGCGTGCTTGCCGAGAACCAGCGCCCAGAGGCGGTCCGACTACGAGTCGGCGCCGCCGGACCACAGCCGCCGGGCAGCCAGGACCCCGACGAACCACACGGGGCCCATCGTGATCAGGAACGGCCGCAGCGTGTCACTCGCGGAGTGCGAGCCGTGGTCGAACGCCATGAAGACCATCACCGTGCCGATGAGCAGCAGCAGACCGCTCGCGGCAACTGCCCACCTGCGTCGAGCCATGTGGACAGCCTCCCAGCCCACCCGAGGTCGGACAAGGAGCAGCGCAGGACACCGGCGGCGTGGAGTGTGCCGCGGACGGCCGGCCGGCCACCCAGACGCACCGTCGCCCGCCCTGCGGGCGACGTCACTCACCGTCGCGCGGGCTCGCGCGCCCGTCGTCGTCGGTCTCGGCCCGTGAGCCGTCCCGGCCGCACCGCGTCCCGATGGATCTCCACGCCTCGTCCTCGCACCGGACACGCGGGACGACGACGGCCACCAGCAATCCGGCGGCCACGACCGACCCGGGCCAGCTTCCCGCCACGAGCGGCAGCAGGGTGCCCGACACGGTCCCGGCCACGTAGCCCGGATGACGCAGGAGCCTATACGGCCCCGCCCGGCGTGGACTCTCCCCCGGCAGGACCAGCACGCGTGTGGTCCACCGGGAGGCCAAGGTCAGGATGGTCCACCAGTGCACCGTCTCCGCGCCCAGCAGGACCACGAGTGCAGCGAGCGAGATCGGGCCGCCGACACCCCCGGGGAGCGACTGCCCCACGAGAGCGAGGAACGCGACCGCCACGTTTGCGAGGATCAGCGGAAGATGCTGCGCTCCGCAACGCTCGATCGCCCCCGCGGCGAGCAACCGACCGGTGTTCCGCTCGGACAGGAGGAACTCGCCCACGCGTAGCAGCGACCACCCGGTCACGACGGCGACCACCACTGCCGCGCCCACGGCTACCCGTGACCGTCAGGGGCGGAGCCGACCAACCCGACGCGCAGGAGGACCGGCCCACACCCGACCAGCACCATCAGGCGCCGGCGCGGAGCCCAGCGAGACACTGCCCCGCCGCCATGATCGCGCTCGCCGAGAACCTGTTCGCCGACGAGACGTTCCCGGTCATCGTCCGGTCCACGCGACAACGGTGGCGATCTCGTCGGGGTAGTCCCACACGCGGCCGAGCGCCAGCCAGTGATCACCCAGCCAGGCCACGGAGTCGACCGAGATGCCGGCTTCGGTCCGGTCGCCCCGCAGGTCCTCGGGTGGCACCCGGCTCCAGTCCAGCCCGTCGGTCGACGAGACGCCGACCAGAGCAGGCGGCGACGACTGCGGTGGCTGCCCGTCGGTCGGCGAGGGTGCGTCCGTCCCGACCGAACCGGCACAGCCGGTCGTCGCCACGATCACCACACAGACGATTGCCGGCCAGTGCCGCATCGTCCACCTCCGGCGACTCCTTCGCGCCATTCCAGCGTCCCGCCGCACTCGTCGACCGCTAGAGCACAAGGACCCGAGGACCCGCACTCGGCAGGGCCCCACCGCCCAGCCCGCAGGCGTCCAGGTCTCGCGCTTCCTCCCCGAGACCCGCCGCAGGTGACCCTCGCGCGAATCGTCAAGCAGCGCCGTTGCAGGAGCGACAACGCCGCCGGCGACGCCGGCGCCTGCGGAGCACGAGTGCGACGGTCACTGCCAGCAGAACCACCGCCGGCACCCACCCACGACGGCTGCCCTCCGCCTCAGGCGATGCCGGCTCGCTCGAGGAGGACGCTGTCGAACCTGCAGACGTCACAGTGGCGGCAGAGGCCAAGGTCTTCGGGGAATGCCACCAGAACCGACGGCCCGCCCACGCGAGGCCGGCAGCGACCACGAAGAAGAGAACCACTCCTCCTGCGAGCTGGAGCACTTCCATTCGCGACCACCCTTCTCACTACCCCGCATCGGGATAGCTCAGCGGGGCCAGTGTCTCGCACCACCGCCGCCAACACCGGGCCGTTGCCGCCGCGAGTGGGTTCCAGGTGGCCCTTGACTCCTGTTCCTGGGGCGTGCGGACATCGTGGCGCTCGCGATCCGTGGCCCGCCGCGCCGCTCTGCCTGCGCCGCCGTCCGGATCCTCGAGACCGCCGGCCTGGTGCCGGCAGGCTGACCGCGGCCTTCCTCCCGGCACGCGGCCCGGCCTCGTCGCGCCCGTCGACGACAACACCGCAGAGGGACCTGGGTCCCGTCGGGCCCACGGCGCCGGGGCTAGCGTGAGAGAAGGCTCACGTGGGGATGTGTGCCGGCCCGGGCCTCGTCGGCTCCCGCCGGGACGCGCGCGGCGCGCACGCTCGTGGGCAGGACTCGACGAGGAGGCCGACGGCGATGGCGCGCGTGGTGATCTTGGGTGCAGGCATCTCCGGGCACACTGCCGCGCTGCACCTGCGGCGCAAGCTGCCCGCGACGCACGAGGTCATCGTCGTCTCGCCCAATTCCCAGTGGAACTGGATCCCCTCGAACATCTGGGTGGGGGTCGGGAAGATGACCGTCAAACAGGTCACCTTCCCCCTGGCCCCGATCTACGCGCGCAAGGGCATCGACTTCCGCCAGGCCCTGGCGACGACGCTCTTCCCCGAAGGCTCCGGCGACGACCTCAGCCCCGCCGTCGAGATCCGCTACACGGAGCCGGCGCGCTCAGGTGAGACCGAGCGCGTGACCTACGACTACCTCATCAACGCGACCGGCCCGAAGCTGAACTTCGCCGCCACCCCCGGCCTTGGGCCCGACGGCGGGAACTCGCTGTCGGTGTGCACGGCCCAGCACGCCGCGCACACCGCCGCGGAGCTCGAGAAGGTGGTTGCCAAGCTGCAGGCCGGCACGCCGCAGACCCTGGTCGTCGGGACCGGGCACGGCATGTGCACCTGCGAGGGCGCGGCCTTCGAGTACACCTTCAACGTGGAGCACGAGCTCCGGACCCGTGGCGTGCGGGACCTCGCCGACGTGGTGTACCTCAGCAACGAGTACGAGCTGGGCGACTTCGGAGTCGGTGGGATGTCCTTCACGCAACGGGGTTTCACGACGTCGAGCAAGACGTGGACGGAGTCCCTCTTCCACGAACGGGGCGTGCGTGCGATCACCCGGGCGCACGTGCAGAAGGTGGACCCCGGCGTCATCCACTACGAGCAGCTCGACGGCTCCGAGCACGAGCTGCCCTTCGATTTCGCGATGCTCCTGCCACCCTTCCGCGGCGCGGACCTGGCCGCTTTCGATCGCGAGGGCAACGACATCACCGGCGAGATCTTCGCGCCGAACGGCTTGATGAGGGTCGACGCGGACTACGCCGCCAAGCCGTTCGAGCAATGGCAGGCACAAGACTGGCCGAAGACTTACCAGAGCCCCACGTACGCGAACGTCTTCGGCGTCGGGATCGCCTTCGCCCCGCCGCACCCGATCTCGCGGCCGCGCACCAGCGCGAAGGGCACGGTCATCACGCCGGCACCCCCGCGCACGGGCATGCCGTCCGGGATCATGGGCCGGGTCGCCGCGGAGACGATTGCCGACATGATCACCAAGGGTGCGACCGCGCCCACCCACACGGCGTCGATGGCGCGGATGGGCGCCGCGTGCATCGCCTCCGCCGGCACGGGCCTGCGCACAGGTTCGGCGGCCGCGATGACCATGTACCCGGTGGTGCCCGACCACGAGAAGTACCCGACGTCGGCCGGTCGGGACGAGACAGGGACGTCAGGTGAGATCGGCCTCGCGGGCCACTGGATGAAGCTCCTGCTGCACTACCTGTTCATCTACAAGGCCAAGGCCCGACCGCTCTGGTTCCTCATCCCCGAGTGAGCCGACCCACCACCCGCCGGAGGAGGACAGGAATGGACACCGTCACCGAGTCCATCGCCTCGGCACCGCTGCCGACCGAGAAGACGCTGCGCAGGCGCACGAACCTTCCGTACCAGGTGCTCAGGTTCCTCGCGATCAACATCAAGATGATCAAGATCATCGCGCGCGGCCACCACTGAGCCGGACCCGGGGCGGACCCCGGGCGAGCCTGACCCGACCCGGGCGAGTCCTGGTGACCGCCGGCACCGACCAACCGGATCGGCGCGATGGGGTCGTTCCCGACCCTCCGGAGACACTGCCGCGACAGTCCACGTCGAACGGTCGCCCGAGGGGCTGCCGGGCGCGTTGAGCAACTCTGCTCACACGCCCGCGCGACTACGGTCCCGCTGCATCAACTAGGGGTAGGTTTCCTGCTGGCAGCAGTGTCTTGCGGGTGACGGGAGTCGGTTGTGGCGCAGAAGTTCGCGGGTCGGATCAACATCGATGTCAAGGACTCGACGCCGGACTGGACGCCGTACGAGCAGCCC
Organism: Actinomycetales bacterium; assembly: GCA_024641895.1. Lineage (GTDB taxonomy): Bacteria > Actinomycetota > Actinomycetes > Actinomycetales > JAHECE01 > JAHECE01. The sequence goes on along the minus strand of JAHECE010000036.1, from coordinate 3,594 downwards.
AAGGCTCCGGACGGCTCCCCGAACATCGTGTACATCGTGCTGGACGATGTCGGGTTCTCCGCGATGGAGCCGTTCGGAGGTTTGATCGAGACTCCGGCCATCAGCCGGGTCGCCCGGGCGGGCCTCACCTACACGAACTTCCACACGACCGCGCTGTGCTCTCCGACGCGCTCGTGCCTGATGACCGGGCGCAACCACACCACGAACGGGATGGCGGGGATCACCGAGATCACCGACGGGTACCCGAACAGCAACGGCCACATCCCCTTCGAGTGCGCGAACCTCGCCGAGGTGCTCAACGGACGCGGCTGGAACACCTACGCGGTCGGCAAGTGGCACCTGACGGCCGAGGACGAGATGAACGTGGCCTCCTCCAAGCGGCAGTGGCCGTTGGGGCGGGGCTTCGAGCGGTACTACGGGTTCCTCGGCGGCGAGACCAGCCAGTGGTACCCCGACCTCATCCACGACAACCACCCCGTGGAGCCTCCGGCCTCTCCCGAGGAGGGCTACCACCTGAGCGTCGACCTTGCCGACAAGGCGATCCAGTTCATCCAGGACGCCAAGGCCATCGCACCCGAGAAGCCGTTCCTGCTGTACTTCTGCCCCGGCGCGGCCCACGCCCCCCACCAGGTGCCCCGGGAGTGGGCAGACCGCTACAAGGGCGTGTTCGACAACGGGTACGAGGACTACCGCGAGGGAGTGCTGGAGCGCCAGAAGGCGATGGGGATCGTGCCCGAGACCACGGAGCTCTCGACGATCAACCCGTACGCAGAGACGACCAGCGCGCACGGGCAGACATGGCCCGAGCTCGACACCGTCCGTCCGTGGGCGTCGCTGTCCGAGGCGGAGAAGCGGCTCTTCAGTCGGATGGCGGAGGTGTACGCGGGCTTCCTCAGCCACGCGGACCACCAGATCGGTCGCGTGCTCGACTTCTTGGACACCTCCGGTCAGCTCGAGAACACGATCGTCGTGATCGTCTCGGACAACGGCGCCTCGGGCGAAGGCGGGCCGCAGGGCTCGGTCAACGAGAACAAGTTCTTCAACGGGATCGACGACACCATCGAGGAGAACCTGAAGTACCTCGACGAGCTGGGCAGCCCGACGACGTACAACCACTACCCGACGGGGTGGGCGTGGGCGTTCAACACCCCGTTCAAGATGTGGAAGAGGTACGGCAACCTGCGCGGTGGCACCGCAGACCCGATGATCGTGTCGTGGCCCAGCGGGATCCAGCAGGCCGGGCAGGTGCGCACCCAGTACACCCACGCGGTCGACATCGTGCCGAGCCTGTACGAGGCACTCGGCGTCGAGCTGCCGGACGTCGTCAACGGCCACCCCCAGAAGGCGCTCGAGGGCGTCAGCTTCGCGGCCAGCTTCGAGGACGCCGACGCCGACACCGGCAAGGAGACGCAGTTCTACTCCATGCTGGGCACCCGGGCGATCTGGCACCGCGGCTGGAAGGCAGCATCGCTGGGCCCGGCCGCACCGAACGCCTGGGGCCACTTCACCGACCAGCAGTGGGAGCTGTTCCACACCGACGAGGACCCCTCGGAGTGCCACGACCTCGCCGCCCAGCATCCGGAGAAGCTGCGCGAGCTGGTGGACATGTGGTGGGTCGAAGCCGGCAAGTACCAGGCCCTGCCGCTGGAGACTCGTACTGCGGTCGAGGCGTTCAACACCCCACGACCCCAGATGTCGGCGCCGCGGGGCCGCTACGTCTACTACCCCGGTGGCGCGGGCGTGCCCGAGTCGGTGGCCCCGGACATCCGCAACCGCTCCTTCACCATCGCGGTGGAGGTCGACATCACCTCCCCCGACGCCCGCGGCGTCCTGTTCTCCCAGGGCTCTCGCTTCGGCGGCCACGCCCTGTACGTCAAGGACGGCAAGCTCTGCTACGCCTACAACTGGGTAGGCGAACGCATCCAGGTCGTGGAGTCCGACGAACCCGTCCCCCAGGGCCATGTCGTCCTGTCGGCGTCGTTCGCGAAGGTCGGCGTCGGCATGCCGACCCAGGGCACGGTGACCGTGAACATTCGGGACCGGTCGGTCGGCGAAGCCACGATCATCACCCAGCCCGGCAAGTTCGGGCTCGGCGGCGGCGGTCTGGTCGTCGGCAAGTCAGGGCTGGAACCGGTCATCGACGACCTGCCCGGCGAGCCGCCCTTCCCCTTCGTCGGGGGAACGATCGTGAAGTGCGTGATCGACGTCAGCGGCGAGCCGTTCCACGACCTCGCCCGCGAAGCCGCAGCGCTCTTCGCCCGCCAGTAAGGACGACCTCGCCCGCCAGGAGGGACCCTCGCTCAGCCGGCAGCCTTCGGGCTGCCGGCTGACGGCAGTTCGTCCAGGCCCGCCGCGCTGCCACGTGGGCAGTGCCCGCCGCCGTCCCTAGGCGTCGGCGGCCGCGTACTCCGCCATGATCTCGTCCGCGAACCGTCCGGCACGCAGCAGCTCCGCCATGCGCCGCATCGGCTGCTGCACGTGCCCGAAGAAATCCTGGTATCCCGCGCACAAGTAGTTGAGCCCAGGCTCACCGTCCGGCGTGTGGATGAACCGCTCCCGTGGGCACCCGCCGTTGCAGGCGTAGCGCACGCTGCAGTCTCGGCAGTACTGCGGCAGGGTGTCACGTTTGTCCTGCCCGAACTTCCGCTGCTGCGGCGACGCGACAAGCGTGAGCATGCGCTCGCGCTTGATGTTGCCGAGCAGATGAGCCGGTTCGACGTAGTGGTCGCAGGAGTACAGGTCGCCGTTGTGCTCGAGCGCCAACGCGGTGCCACACGTCGGCGAGAAGATGCACAGGCTGTGCTGACCCACATGGGCACCCAGCGTCGCGTCGAACATCTGCACGAAGACGGTGCCGACGTCACGGCGCACCCACTCCTCGAAGATCTCGACGTGGAACCGACCGAACGCCCTCGCGTCGACCGTCCGCTCGGTGACCAGGCTGCCGGACTGGGTATAGAGGGGACGGTGGGCGCCGCGCCGCTCGCCCCAGCCCTCGTTGGCGAGGGGC
>JAHECE010000036.1:0-574 GCA_024641895.1 Actinomycetales bacterium | reverse complement strand
CGGACGCACCTCGCGGCCGGACGTGCCCCAGCCCGCGTCCTCCACCGGGAGCATCTCGGGCGTCGCGCGCTCGACGATCGGGATGAACTGCAGGTAGCGGGCGCCGAGCTCGTCACGGAAGTAGCGGTACACCTCCAGCGCCCGGTACTGGTTCGCGGCGTGGACGGTACACAGGATGTTGACGTCCACGCCGTGCCGACGCAGCACCTCGTGGCCGCGGATGACGTCGTCGAAGGTCGCCCGACCGGCCTTGTTGACCCGGTAGGTGTCGTGGATCTCCTTCGGCCCATCGACGGACAGGCCGACGAGCATGTGGTGCTCGGCGAAGAACGCACCCCACTCGTCGTTCAGGAGCGTCCCGTTGGTCTGGATGGTGTGCTCGATGCGTTGACCGGGCCGGCGCCACTTGTGGACCAGCTCCATGGCTCGACGGAAGAAGTCCAGCCCCATGAGGGTCGGCTCGCCGCCCTGCCAGGCGATCGTCACGTCGGGGGTCCGGTGCGCCTCGAGCAGCTGACGGATGTACGCCTCGAGCACGTCGTCGGCCATCCGGAACGGACTGCCCGGATACAGC
>JAHECE010000228.1 GCA_024641895.1 Actinomycetales bacterium | reverse complement strand
AGGCCGACGATCACCCCAGCGATGATGAGGAAGGTGACGAAGCCCGAGCCGGATCCGTCCGAGCCGCCGGTGCCGGGGGCGGCGTCCCCCGCGAGGAACGCTTCGCGGTAGCCGTCCGCGGCGTCGATCGCGGCGCCTGCCCAGTCTTCGGCGACGAGGGCGGGTTCGATGCGCTCCGTGCGCACCTGGGTGAGCCACTCCTCGGACAGAGGCGAGCCTTCATCCGCGGAGACGCCGTAGCGGCGATCCCCGATCGCCACGGCGAGGAGCAGGTCCTCGGGGCCGAGGCCGGACGCGATCGCGGTCTCGTTGGCCCACGTGAGGCCGTCCAGTCCGTCGAAGCTGTCGACGTAGACGACGAAGAGCTGGAGCGGGGTGTCGTCGCTGAGTCGCTTGAGCGCTGCCTCCACGTCGTCCGTGCGGTCGCCCACAGCGCCGACCTGGTCGGTGACCTCCCCGACGACGTTGAACGGCTCCACGGCCTGCGCCGGGCCTGCGAGGAACGCAAAGGTCAGCAGGGACGCGAGCAACCCGGCCAAGGCCGGGAGGAGGCGGGCGCGTGCGGTCACCTTGCGATCATTGACCAGGCAGGTGAACCCTGCAACGGTTCGACGGTCGGCGAGTCTCCTTCCGCAGGTCGCGCCGGTGAGAGCGGTCCTCCCGACGCGTCAGTGCTCGAGCACGTCCTCGGCGTCGAGGATCGTGTACGCGTAGCCCTGCTCTGCCAGGAAGCGCTGGCGGTGCGCCGCGAAGTCCTGGTCGAGCGTGTCCCGCGCCACGACCGTGTAGAAGTGGGCGGCGCGGCCGTCCGCCTTGGGTCGCAAGATCCGCCCGAGGCGCTGCGCCTCCTCCTGGCGGGACCCGAACGAGCCGGAGACCTGGATCGCCACGGACGCCTCGGGCAGGTCGATCGAGAAGTTCGCGACCTTGCTCACCACGAGTCGGGTGATCTCGCCGGTGCGGAAGGCCTCGAACAACCGCTGCCGCTCGGGCACGGTCGTCGCACCGGTGATCACGGGTGCGTCGATCGCCTCGCCGAGCTCGGCGAGCTGGTCGAGGTACTGCCCGATCACGAGCGTCTGGGATCCGCCGTGCCGCTCGACGAGCTGTTTGACGACCTTGTTCTTCGTCGCCGAGGTCGAGCAGAGGCGGTACTTCTCGTCCGGCTCGGCCGAGGCGTACACGAGGCGCTCGCGGTCGGGGAGGGTGACCCGGACCTCGGTGCAGTCGGCCGGCGCGATGTAGCCCTGGTTCTCGATGTCCTTCCAGGGCGCGTCGTAGCGCTTCGGGCCGATCAGTGAGAAGACCTCGTCCTCGCGCCCGTCCTCGCGGACCAGGGTCGCGGTGAGGCCGAGGCGCCGGCGGGCCTGCAGGTCCGCCGTCATCCGGAAGATCGGCGCAGGGAGCAGGTGGACCTCGTCATAGACGACGAGGCCCCAGTCGCGGGCGTCGAGCAGCTCGAGGTGGGTGTACGCGCCCTGCCGGCGGGTGGTCAGCACCTGGTACGTCGCGATCGTGACCGGCCGGATCTCCTTGCGGGCGCCCGAGTACTCGCCGATCTCCTCGGCTGTCAGGGTCGTCCGGCGGATGAGCTCGTCGCGCCACTGCCGGGCCGCCACGGTGTTCGTCACCAGGATGAGCGTGGTGGTCTGCGACCGAGCCATCGCGCCCGCGCCGACGATCGTCTTGCCGGCACCGCAGGGCAGGACCACGACTCCGGACCCGCCGTGCCAGAAGCCGTCCACGGCCTCGGCCTGGTAGGGCCGCATGGTCCAGCCGGACTCGTCGAGCGCGATCTCGTGGGCCTCGCCGTCCACGTAGCCGGCGAGGTCGTCGGCAGGCCAGCCGACCTTGAGGAGGGCCTGCTTGAGGTGGCCGCGCTCGCTGGGGTGGACCAGGACGGTGGTCTCGTCGATCCGGGTGCCGAGCATCCCGGCCGTGCGCTTCGAGCGCAGGACCTCCTCGAGCACCGGGCGGTCGGTCGAGCTCAGCACGAGGCCGTGCGTCGGGTGCGCCTGCAGCGTCAGGCGCCCATAGCGGGACATCGTCTCGGCCACGTCCACCAGCAGGGCGTGGGGGACCGGGAAGCGGGAGTACTCCAGCAGTGCGCTGATCACCTGTTCGGCGTCATGGCCGGCCGCCCGCGCGTTCCAGAGGCCGAGGGGGGTCAGCCTGTAGGTGTGCACGTGCTCGGGGGCGCGTTCGAGCTCGGCGAACGGGGCGATGGCACGGCGGCAGGCGGTGGCCTGCTCGTGCCCTACCTCCAGCAGGAGCGTCTTGTCGCTCTGCACGATGAGGGGGCCGGAGTTGGGCATCGGACGATTCTCCCATCCGGCGGGGACTGCTCTGGAGGTGGGGCTGCAAGTCTGCGGGCGTCAGTGAATCTCTGGGCCGCATCCGCCCGCTGATGACGGCGAGTCGCGTTCGTCAACGAGCGCCGGCGGCGCCGAGGTTCGGCAGGAGGCTCCTCAGGGCGCCGGCGCCACCGCGGCGACGCTCGCGATCCGGTGCACGGCGATCGTCATCTCGCACTCGCGGTCCAGGTCGAGGGCGCGCAGTCGGCCCCCCTCGACGGACAGGGGGCGAACTCGGCGGCGGTCGAGCGCGCCTGTCGCGCCGGCCAGCTCGATCCGCACCTCGGTGCCGCTGCCCGCCGCGTCACGCAGCACCTCGAGCGCGTGCGCCGGTGACGATGCCGCGCCGCCTGCCGCCGCTGCGGCCAAGGCCCAGGCATCTCCGGCGCGCATCTGGGTGACGAGCGAGATGATCTCGATCGGGCCCGGGGCGGCGTGCTCGCCGACCGCGCGACCTGTTCCGGTGCCCAGCGCCGCGCCGTGCACGCCGACCGCCCTGCGCCGGGTGGCCTGCACGGAGACGACGAGCCCGTCCTGGCTCTCGACCACGGCACCGACCTCGCAGGACCGCAGCACCTCGAGCACCCGGCTCGCGGGCTCCGCCGAGACGAGGACGGTCGGTGCGATCGCGCGGAGGCGCAGCGGCCCGAGCCGGGCGTCTGCGACGAGCGCCGCGAGCGCCCCGGTGTCCTCCGAGCGCAGGTAGCTGGACGCGATGCCGAGCCGCAGGGATGCGTGCTTGCGGCCGACGTCCGCCACGAGGTACTCGAGCGGCTGCGGCAGCGCTGTGCGCGAGTGGCGGCGCATCGACGCGAGCAGGCCGTCGCCGTCCAGGCCGCGGTCAAGCGCGCGCCGCACGGAGCCGGCCGTGAAGCGTACGGTCAGGGCCCCGCCGCGGCTCTCCACCTCGGCGGATGCGTCGAGCAGCTCCGCGAGCCCGGGCCCCGGGCGCCCGGGGACGAGCCCCGTCAGGTCGCCCTGGATGACCATCTCGTCGACGATCGGCGGCAGGTCCGCCTCGAGCGTCGCGACGAGGGGGTCCAGGCCGCGCGCCGGGGCGCTGGTGGTCAGGAGCGCGCGTCCGATGTTTCCCAGCGCGCCGGCCCCCGTCAGTCCCAGCCAGGCGACCTCCCTGAGGACGGCGCCCGTCGTGCTCGTCGGCGGCGTCGAGCGCGGGGCCTGCCAGAGGAGGTAGTCGTGCAGCTGCTGCTCGGTCGGGGCGGAGCCGGTCGGCCAGCTCGCGAGGGCGGCGAGGGTGCCCCGACGAAGCCCGGGGACCCACGAGCGCTCGAGTCCCTTGGCGAGCGCAGCCCGCAGCTCGCCCTTGTCGTTGCGGGTGCCGACCAGCCAGGGCGCGCGTGGTGAGGCGATCCAGGCGCGGGCGAGGGCCGCCCAGCGGGTCGCGGTGTCACCGGCGAGCCAGCGCTCGGCCTCGACCGTGGGCAGCCACGTGGGCTCGTCGTCGCCGGACCACGGGCCCACCAGGCCGGCCGCCGCCGCGAGCTCGATGACGAAGGAGGACTCCTCCACGCTGAGGTCGATCGCCGACCCGACACGGCGCAGCTCCCTGGCGCCGACGCCACCGGTCCGCAGTGTGGTGGGTGGGGTCTCGTCCCACAGGTCGAGCAGGG
>JAHECE010000227.1 GCA_024641895.1 Actinomycetales bacterium | reverse complement strand
TCGGTGCTAGTGGTCGGAACGCGGGCGAGTGCCGAAGAGCTGATCCACAGCTTCCAGAAGCTGTCGCACATCGGCTACGGCGCAGTAGGCGCCTGCGTGCCGGGCGGGGTCGAGGGCGGGGATGACGCCATCCTCGGAGTCCCGGTCCTCGGAGATGCCGACAGGGTCGCGGACATCGCGCCGGAGCTCGCGGTGGACGTCGTCGCCGTGACGGGGTCCGACGCCGCTACCGCGGACTATGTGCGCCGACTGGGCTGGAACCTCAACCCCAAGGGCATCGGCCTCATGATCGCCGGCGCACTCGCCGACGTAGCAGGCCCACGGATCATCGTCACGCCGGTCACGGGTGCACGGCTCGTCCACGTCGACGCACCGGAGTTCGCCGGCCCCCGGTACTGGGTCAAGACCGCGGCGGACGCCGTGGTGGCGAGCGCCGCCGTCCTCGTCCTCCTGCCGGTCTTCGCCGCCATCGCCATCGCCATCAAGCTCGACAGCCCCGGGCCTGCGTTCTTCAATCAGGTACGAGTCGGTCGCAACGGCAAGCCGTTCCGGATGTACAAGTTCCGCTCGATGGTCGTCGACGCGGACACGCGCCTGGCGGACCTGGTGCGGCAGAGCGACGGCAACGGCCTCATCTTCAAGATGAAGGCCGACCCGCGCGTGACCCGCGTCGGGAGGTTCCTCCGCCGCACGAGTCTCGACGAGCTGCCTCAGCTGATGAACGTCGCCAAGGGTGAGATGAGCATGGTCGGGCCGCGGCCGCCCCTCGAGCGCGAGGTCGCACAGTACGACGGCGTGATCTCCCGGCGCCTGCTGGTCAAGCCCGGCATCACCGGGCCCTGGCAGGTCAACGGCCGTTCCGACCTGCCGCTCGACGAGAGCCTGCGGCTCGACCTCAACTACGTCGAGAACTGGTCGCTCTGGGGTGACCTCGCGATCCTGATCAAGACCGTCAAGGCGGTCAGCAAGGGATCCGGCGCCTACTGACGTCGCCGCTTGGCCGGAGGTACGGCCCGGGCCTGCACGGCACGAGGTCGGTCAGATAGTTCGCTCATTGTGCGGCCGCTCAGCCCATGAGGCTGTTCCGGTACTCGAGCGCCTCGGCGATGGTGGGCAGCACGCCCTGCTCCTGCGCCTGCGCCAGAGTCGGCGCCGCCTCGTCCTTCGGGGACAGCAGCGGGCTCAGCGGGCTGCCGTCCCGCGCCGTCGTCGGCCAGGCGATGCCCAGAGCGGGATCGAGCGGGTGGATGCCGTGCTCGCGACCCGGGGCGTACGGCGTCGAGCAGAGGTAGACCACGGTCGAGCCCTCCTCGAGGGACATGAACGCGTGGCCGAGGCCCTCGGAGAGGTAGATCGCGCGCCGGTCGACGTCGTCGAGCAGCACGGTGTCGTACTGGCCGAAGGTCGGCGAGCCGACGCGGATGTCGATCGCGACGTCGAGCACCGCACCCTTGGGGCACGTGACGTACTTGGCCTGGCTGGGCGGGACCTGGGCGAAGTGGATGCCGCGCAGCACGCCGGCTGCCGAGACCGAGCAGTTGGCCTGGGCGAGGCTGAGTCCGTGGCCGACGACGTTCGCGAACGGCGCGGCCTTGAACCACTCGAGGAACACGCCCCGCTCGTCACCGAACTGGCGGGGGGTGATCTCCCAGGCACCTTCGATGGAAAGCTCGCGGTACTCCATGGCGTCTTCTCCCTCGTGCGCGCACGTCTGTCGTCGTGGACCCGTCCGTAACGGTAGGGCCTCGCTACGCTTCCTGGGGGTGGTCCGTGCGGGCACGGGCCGACGACGAGCAAGGGAGCCGCACGTGCGCTGGTTGGTGACTGGAGCAGCAGGGATGCTCGGGACGGACGTCGTCGACATCCTCGGCGCAGCGGGGCACCAGGTGCGGGCCGTCGACCTGCCGGAGCTGGACATCACGTCCCCGGAGCAGGTGGCGGCCGAGGTGCGCGACGTCGACGTCGTGCTCAACTGCGCCGCCTACACCGCGGTCGACAACGCCGAGACGAACGAGGGCCTGTCCTTCACGATCAACGCCGTCGGGCCGCAGCTGCTCGCCCGCGCCGCCCGGGTGGCCGGTGCGCGGATGATCCAGATCTCCACGGACTACGTCTTCGACGGTGCGGCGAGCGAGCCGTACGCCGCGGATGCCCCCATCGCGCCACGCTCTGCGTACGGGCGTACGAAGGCCGCGGGGGAGTGGGCGGTCCGGGCAGAGACGCAGGACTTCCTCATCCTGCGCACCGCCTGGCTCTACGGCGAGCACGGCCCGAACTTCCCCAAGACCATGGCCAAGTTCGCGGCCGAGCGGGACGAGCTGACCGTGGTGGACGACCAGGTCGGGCAGCCCACCTGGACTCGTGACGTCGCGGACCTCGCGCTGCGCCTCGTGCAGGCCCAGGCGCCCGCCGGGACGTACCACGCGACGTCCGGCGGGAAGTGCTCCTGGTTCGACTTCGCCCGCGCCGTCATGGTGACCGCGGGGCACTCGCCCGAGAAGATCAAGCCGACCACGAGCGCGGCCTTCGTCCGGCCGGCGCCGCGGCCGGCGTGGTCCGTGCTCGCGCACGACCAGCTCGAGGCGATCCACGTGGCGCCGATCGGGCCGTGGGAGGAGCGCTGGGCCGAGGCCGGCGCCGCGGTGCTCGGGGTCTGACGCCAGGAATCGCCGTTCCGCGCGGCGAGTCCGTCAGTGACCTGGCTCAGGGCTCGTCGTTCACCGAGAAGCAGATCAGTTCCTATGCCCAGGTGGACACCTCGCCGCTGGTCCTTGACGACGTCGTCTCGGCCCTGGGGCTGGATGTCACGGCGGAGGCGCGGGACTCGAACGCCAGGGCGGCGGCCGTCGAGGTCGAAGGCACTCCGGAGCCGTTGGAGGACACCGCCGCCAAGCGGTGAGCCGGTCGGGTCGGGTCTGCGCCCAAAGACGTTGCACGAATACGTCGTACGTTGCGCGTCGAGGGTGAATGATCGCGCCATCCGATGTGGGGGTGGGCGACGGTGGCGATCTCTGCACGCCGAAGGGCGCAGGACCAACCATCCGTGCCTGCGCGGGCGATCCGGGTGCTGGCCCTCGGCGCGTTGGTGCTCCTACCCTCGATCGCGCCCGCACCCGCGCTGGCGCAGTCTCTGGACACGCGCCCGGAGGTCTGCGCCCAGGCCGACGCGCTGACGTCGAGCGGGTTCCCCGCGCAGGGCATCGCACTGCTCGACGCGGCGTCCGCGGGTGCTCCGGAGGACCTGCTGCCGTTGTGTACCCAGGAGCGCGCGGACGCCCTGACCGCGGTCGCGTCGGCCCAGGAGGCCGGGCTCCTGGCTCAGAGTCTTGTCGAGCGTGACCCGAAGCGCGCTGGGGTCGCGGCCGACACCTCCTACGCCCTGGACCATGAGAACGCCATCGCACTCGAGGTGCTGCACACCCTGGCCGATGCAGAAGCCGCGACAGCAGGCGAACGGCGTCTCGCGGCCCTCGTGGGCGCGTGGAGCGGGTTCGTCAAGGACGTCCTGACGCCGGTGGCGACCTTGGCGACGCCTTGGCTGGGCCTGACCGCGTTCCTCCTGGTCGTCGCGCGCGTGCTCACCGGCGCCACGGTGGACTGGCCACGTGTCGGTCAATCGGCGCGCCGCTGGGTCCTCGCCGTCGGGCTGGTCGTGACCTTCTGGGGTGCGCTTCAGCTCACCGTGGTTCTTGCGGGGTATCGTGCCGGGCGCGCCGACTGGGTTGCGGCTGCACGGCCGGTCGCGATCGCCGTCGTTGTGGGCGGTGTCCTCGTCGCCTCGCTGCTGGCGCGCGCCGCGCGGTTCGGGCTGGTCATCGCTCTCCGCGCGGGACTCGTCGGCCTTGCGTCCGTGGCACTGTGCACCTGGGCCCTCCGGGGGGACGAGGCGGTCGACGGTGTGGTGGCTCTCCTCGGTGCGGGCGCCGCCGCTGCCGCCGTCGGCGTGGAGCTCACGGCGGCCGGGCTGGCAACGCGCCTTCGCCTCGCCGTCG